>CBDUOW010000422.1:0-1937 GCA_965368945.1 uncultured Gammaproteobacteria bacterium | reverse complement strand
TCGGCTTCGATACACCAGAAACAGCCACCACCAAGCACAACCGATTCAAGTTTCGGTTCAGTGGCGGCATCAGCAATTGCAGAGAAGGATATAAACCATGCTAACAGCATGGAAATAGTTGCGCGAATGACCATATTTCAACACTCTTGAACATGATTAATACAGATTAGTTTGACTAATGAATAAATAGTTCACAGTCACAATTTATTAATTAGTGCCAGTCATTACCCCACGTTACTGGATAGCCGCCTCATTGATAATCACGGCAATGAGTTCAACATCATGTGTAAGGCCATAATAACGCTAGTCAAATTGTATCAAACGATATCTATATAATGGTTTAGTAAAATAAGCATCGCTTATATTTGTGATCCCCGCAGAAATTTGCTGTTTGTAAAATATAAATATCGGTCTATATATATAGTCATAGATAAAAATGAAGATAATATTAAAGACTTTTATCTGACTAGTCTGATGCTGCAAACAGCGTAAGACTGTTTCATCGCTTCAATTATTTCAGCTCTAAATGTGCATTGTTCGGTGATCATGCCGGGCACAATTAGAAAACCCGAATTCGGTCAATAAATAATAACTAAACAATGGAGAGAGCCAATGGAAATCACAAAATCTTGTCAATTAAAGTTGACGCAATGGATTGTTTCAATTTTCCTTGGCGCTGTATTGCTTGTCATTGCGCAGAGCGCAAATGCCGCAAAACCGGTTAATCCAATTTGCGAAATCGCCAGCAGTACGTTCCCCAATCCGGCCGATGATGCAACTGCTGACCCGGCTTGTGACGCCAATGTTTGTGTCTATACCGGTGGTGAAGTTGCCTACACGGGTCGAGTCAGCAATGGGTCACCACCCTATTCAGTCGCCTGGGAGTTTAATGGCGGCAATCCATTCCAGGTTAGCGACACCATTGTCGTTAGCGGTGGAACTTCCACTAAATCCACGGTGTATAACGCATCCGGTACCTACTCCACCCTGTTCAGCGCTTCCGACAGCGCGGGGAAATCACGCAGTTGCAACGTCACAACGGGTGTGAGAGTGATTAGCCAGGATACCGGCGGTACCGGCGAGACGTCCATAAATTCAACCAGTGCCAACGGCAACAATCCACCTTTTTCACCGGTATTTGAACAGCCACAGAGCTCCATTCCCGGTTATACCGTGATCGGCATTAACGACCTGGGCATGCATTGTGGTGACCTGGACAGTCGTGTGTTATCTATCCTGCCGCCTTTCAATGTTGTGCATGCGGTAGCCATTAAAAAGGGTGTGGGGGAAACACAAAATCCTATCATCCTGGATGATACGCAGGTTGAAATCGTTTACTCCGCCGCTTCCAATTCACTGGATCCGGTGTTTGACCCGGCCTCACCAGCGGAACTCAGTATCCTGGCCGATGGGACTGTGTATAAAACCAACTTCTGGGATCTCAATCCCACACGGCCGACGGGCAACATCCTTGGCTTTGATCTCTATGATGCGTTTTATCCGGACGGGGTACTGGATGGTTACAATTCAGTGAATTCTGTCGATATCGGCCTGCCCGTCCCCGATCTGTATATTCTGTACTTCGGGCCAGATGGCATACCTGGTTCGGGGGACGAAGCACTCGTCGCCGACCTGGCTAAAATGCCGGGGCTGGCTGATCCTTATGTCGCCAACGATCAGCAACATTTCGATCGCTTTGATACCACCCTGCCGTTTTTCATCAACTTCCCGTTTGGCTATACGCTGACCGAAATGAACTGGTTTGCAGCCGATGGCATTCCGGTGACCTATGCTGATGACCTTGGACGGGAGAATGCCTATCCCTTAATGCGCATCCAGGCCAAAGCCGCCCCCGGTAACACCCTGGGGATTGCCGCGGGTACGATCCTGGCCTCAGTCGATACGGTCTTACCCATCGCAATCGAAGCCGACTGCAA
>CBDUOW010000421.1:0-1938 GCA_965368945.1 uncultured Gammaproteobacteria bacterium | reverse complement strand
CTTCACGCCCGTCTTCCACCCGCGAGAGTTTGCCGCCGGGTTTGACTAAATGCTGATTGGCATGCGTAATGTTACAGCCGCATGTGTCACACATGGATTGCCTCCTGGGGTTCTTTCAGCAATTCAACGCTGGCCAGCAACATCTCATCGCCACTGAGCAGTTGCGTATGATAGTCACCACACTCACCGCAGATCAGGCGGTTGGCTTTGGCTTCAGTTTCCGCGCCACATAACTGGCATTTCACTTTAATCGGAAGTTCCTCGACAATCAGCTCGGCTTTCTCCGCCACCGTGCCGGCTGCGGCGAGTGGAAAGGCCTGTTTCAGCAGGTGTGCCTCGATGCCGGAGAGGGGGCCAATACGAACTGTGACCATATCGACTGCGGCGGCCTGCTGTTCGGCAGCAATGGATTCGATTTGTGTCAGCATGTCCTGGCAGACGGCGAACTCATGCATGGGTTTCGGCCATTTCCATTGCAAGCACTTCATCGTAGAGTTGCCAGGCGGATCGCGCTTCCTGCTCACTGACTTTCTGAATCGCGTAACCCACGTGCACCATGACATAATCATCGGGTGCCAGGGTTTCATCCTGCAACATGAATAAGCTGATATCGCGCTCAATACCCTTGGCATGACAGCGCGCCATAAAACCGTCAATTTCTACAATTTGCATCGGGATGGCGAGACACATAATTAACTCAACCTGTTACTGTTTGGTGGTATCAATTAAGTAAACACCTGGATTCCGGGTGCGTCAACCTGACAAGATGATCAGGATGAAATAAGCTGAACTGACACCAGGAGAATACGGATAGGCTTTCCTCATAAAGCCACATAAACGACAAGGTAATAGCATGAAGCCAGTGTATAGTGCTAATTCTAATGCACCCGTCAGCGGGCGGGGGTTGTTAGGCAAAATGCTGAGACACAACCTTGATCCAGATCATGTCTAGCAACAGCCGGGTATAGCGCCATTCATCAACATAGCTCATCAACTGAACGACGTTTGTTATTAACGTTGACCCTCACCGGCACCTTTATGGTGGCCGAGGTCATCGGCGGGCTGTTGTCCGGTTCGCTGGCGCTGCTGGCCGATGCAGGACATATGCTGACGGACACGGGTTCTTTATTTCTTGCCTGGATTGCCGCACGCATGTCGCACAAACCTGCCGATACGTTGCGCTCCTATGGTTATCATCGTGTGCAGATTCTTGCGGCATTCAGCAACGGCGTATTCTTTATATTAATTGTCGGCTGGATCACCTATGAAGCCGTACAGCGAATCCTGAATCCGGTCGAGGTGATAGGTGGCATCATGTTAGTGATCGCCGGCCTGGGATTGGTTGTGAACCTGTTGGCATTTTATATTCTGCATGGTGCTGGTGGAAAAGACCTGAATGTTCGTGCAGCCCTGTTGCATGTGTTAGGTGACCTGCTGGGATCAGTTGCTGCCATTAGCGCCGCAGTGATCATTCTGGGCACCGGCTGGATGCCAATCGATCCGATCCTGTCGCTGTTTGTGGCCTTGTTAATCTTGCGCAGCGCCTGGATGGTGGTGAAGGAATCCACCCATATCCTGCTGGAAGGGACACCGCAGGATATCGATATCGAGATCCTGCAGACTGCCATCATCGACGCGATACCCTGTGTGCGCGACGTGCATCATGTGCATGTCTGGTCACTAACGCCCGAGCACCCGCTGTTGACCCTGCATGTGAATGTGGATCCCGATGCGGATTCAACCCAGGTACTGCAACGCGTCAAACAGGTGCTTGAGGATCGCTTTCAGATTCATCACTCCACCATTCAGGTGGAACCCGCCCACTGTGTGGATGACCACACTGGGACAACAGCTTCAGCGCACGACTGATTAAACCCGGCAGTGAAAAATATCCGGAGCGTTATTGTTACGCCTGTTTCAGGTGATCAGCCCGCGTCG
>CBDUOW010000420.1:0-1951 GCA_965368945.1 uncultured Gammaproteobacteria bacterium | reverse complement strand
AGAAATTGTACCTTTATCTTTCATGCCTGTCGGCAGGAAACGCAACTGAGGAAAAAATTGGCCAGGTTGGACAATCCAGGTTTGAGTTCTAGTATTATTAATACCGTGGTTTGTTTTATACCCTGTCACTTATAGTCGTATGGCTTTGCCATTATCCCGGTTTGGTTTCACTTTGCTGGTCGTGATTGCCGGTATGGCCATTGCGACCCAGGTGCAGGCCCAGCTTGAGCCTCGCCCGGACAGCATCAGTACCGCATTGCGTGAGCAACTGCAAAGCCCCGGCATCACAACGATCGGTTCAGATCTGAACTGGCCGCTATTAAACGAGTTTTATGCTTCCGTGCAATACCAACCGCTATGGGTCAATGCCCTGGGGCCGATACCAAAAGCCTTGCAGTGGCGCCGTTTGCTGCAAGCCGCGAACCTTGAAGGGCTCGATCCGCGACACTATCACTCCGTTGAAATTGCGGAGTATTGGCAGAGTGAAGTTCCCTGGAAACTGGCAAGCCTGGATCTTTTATTAACGGATGCTTTTTTACGCTACAGCGTGGATGTGCGCCATGGTCACCTTGCACCCGGTGATGTTGATCCATTATGGGATATCCCAAGGTCAAAGGCTGATCCGCTGGCGTTGTTGCGAGACACACTCATAAAAGCCGATTTTGAAGCCGCGGTGCGTGATCTGCCGCCACCCCACCTGGGTTATCAACGCTTGCGACAAGCACTGGCGCAATACCAGGAATTGGCCAGGCTGGGAGGCTGGCCGCCGCTTGCACCCGGACAATGGCTCGAATATGGCGTTTCTGATCCGGAGGTTCGCTTTGTGCGTAAACGCCTCATGGCTGAGGGGGATTTGGAACTGAGACCGGTGAGGGACGAGTTAATTTTTGATCGGGCATTGAGACATGCGGTGGAACGTTTCCAGGTTCGCCACGGGCTTAAAATGGATGGAGTTGTGGGTCCGGCAACCAGGACGGCAATGAATGTGCCTGTGAGTCAACGGATAGAACAAATCAAGCTCAACATGGATCGCTGGCGCTGGTTACCCCGGGAACTGGGCGAGCGCTATATCATGGTCAATACCGCGGGTTATGAACTGGCAGCGATTGAGAACAACCGGCCCATTTTTACCATGTGGGTGATCATTGGCACACCGGAAAGACAAACACCGGTGATCAGTGGAAAGTTACATACCGTGGTGTTTAATCCCTACTGGACAGTACCACCGACGATTCTTTTCGAAGACATGCTGCCGGCACAGCAATACAACCCAGACTTCCTTGCTTCACGTGGTATCCGGGTATTCACCAATCACAGCAATGCCCAGGAACTGGATCCACGCAAGATCAACTGGCGCAAGGTCGATAGAAAATATTTTCCCTATATACTGCGTCAGGATCCCGGTGCAACCAATCCCCTGGGGCGAATAAAATTTCTGTTTAGTAACGAATATAATATTTACCTGCATGATACGCCCAAGCAACGATTGTTTAATCGCACCGAACGCGCCTTCAGTTCCGGTTGTGTGCGGGTCGAGGATCCGGTGCAACTGGCTGAATTTGTCCTGGGTGCGGAAGATGGCTGGGATCAAAGCCAGATTATGGAAACAATAAATAGTGATCAGGTTCGTGGTGTGAAGGTAGAACAGGACGTACCGGTCTATCTGGTGTACTGGACGGCCTGGGTGGCAGAAGATGAAGCGGTATTTTTCCGCCCCGATGTGTATGCAGTCGATCACAAAAACGGCATGACGCTGTCGCCAGAGCTTTAAAAACCGGCGTTTGCGCCGATAAACCCCCTGAAATGTGCGCAAGTTTACGGCACCAGGCCGTTGCCTGTGGGACACTACCGGGGTTGAAAAACCGCTCCCGCGCCACTAAATCTAGCGGGATTTTGGGCTAAATATATGAATTCAAGAAGAAATTTTCTAAAAACAGCTACAGGGACAGCC
>CBDUOW010000419.1:0-1956 GCA_965368945.1 uncultured Gammaproteobacteria bacterium | reverse complement strand
GCTAAAAAGAAAGTAGCAAAGAAAAAAGCCAAGAAAAAGGCTAAGAAGAAAGTAGCGAAGAAAAAGGCCAAGAAAAAGGCCAAGAAGAAAGCTAAGAAGAAAACAGCTAAGAAGAAAACAGCTAAAAAAAGAACAGTCCGCCGTAAGAAAAGATAAGGACTGAATTCAGGGAATACCTGAAACTGGAAAGGGTCTGCAATTGCAGGCCCTTTTTTTTACATAAAATCCCCGTAAACAACTCCAGTCGACGATCTCAACCCGTTTACGGATTAATTTTTGTCTTCATATATGTTTCTCCAGGGTGTTGAGGCCCTGTTTCTATTACTTTTGGTATAGAATCATCTCTCGTCTAATGTAAAAACAAGGCATAGGCTGGATTACTCGACTCGTCCCAATAGGGATAATTCAATTCCTCAAGGAAACATTGCAGCTTTTCCATTTCCTCGGGCGGCACTTGCATACCAATCAGAACACGTCCAAAGGCTGCGCCATGATTCCGATAATGGAACAGACTGATGTTCCAGTGTTCTCCCATCCGATTGAGAAACCGCATCAAGGCCCCGGGTCGTTCCGGAAACTCGAACCGATACAGACACTCATGCTGTACCCCGGACACTCGTCCACCGACCATGTAGCGGATATGCATTTTGGCCATTTCATTATCCGACATGTCTTCGAAGGGGTATTCCGCCCTTTCAAGCCGGGTAAACAGCTCCTGCTTTTCCTCTTCGCCCTGCATTTTCACCCCCACAAACACATGCGCCTGGCTTGAATCGGAGTAGCGATAATTAAATTCGGTAATACCGCGCCGACCGATCGTATCGCAAAACTCGCGAAAGCTACCGGGCTTTTCCGGAATGGTTGCGGCAAACAGGACCTCACGGTGTTCACCCAGTTCCGCCCGTTCGGCGACATGACGCAAGCGATCAAAATTCATGTTCGCGCCACTATCAATGGCAACCAGGGTTTTTCCCTCTATCCCTTCACGTTCAACATATTTCTTGATACCGGCCACTGCCAGCGCACCGGCAGGTTCGGTGATTGAACGTGTATCATCGAAGATGTCTTTAATCGCCGCGCAGATCTCGTCAGTCCCCACCAGCAGAATTTCATCCACATGCTCTTTGGCGATACGAAATGTTTCTTCGCCAGCCTGACGTACGGCCACACCATCGACAAACAAGCCAACCTGCTCCAGGATTACCCGCTCCCCCACACGCAGCGCCTCATACATACAGGCTGCATCCTCCGGTTCAACTCCGATAACGCGTATATTCGGGCGGTGCGCCTTGATCCACATCGCCACACCCGCGATCAACCCGCCACCGCCAACAGGAACAAAAACCGCATCACAATGATCAACCTGGGAAAGAATTTCCATACCGATGGTACCCTGACCGGCAATCACCAACGGATCATCATACGGGTGAATAAAGGTCATACCTGATTCCACCGCCTGTTTATCCGCATATTCACAGGCATCGTCATAGGTATTGCCATGCATCACCGTCTCCGCCCCCAGATCCTGTACCGACTGCACCTTGATGTCGGGCGTGGTCTTGGGCATGACGATCACCGCCTTCAGTCCCAGTTTACGTGCCGCCAGGGCCACTCCCTGAGCATGATTCCCCGCTGAGGCTGCAATCACGCCACAACGACGTTCTTCCTCTGACAGGGCGAGAATCTTGTTATAGGCACCGCGCAGTTTGAAGGAAAACACCTGCTGCAGGTCCTCTCGCTTCAACAGTACCCGGTTGGCAAGGCGCCGTGATAGCCCGGGCGCCAACTGCAGCGGCGTACGTTGTGCTACGTCGTATACCGGTGCCTCCCGGATAAGCTCGAGATACTGTTCAAGTGACGGCTGTTTCATATATTGACGATTTCTCTTTGCTGGATAGTAGTGCTGGATAACTAATATAATGGTGTATTGACGAATCAACAATGCCGAACCGAAAA
>CBDUOW010000418.1:0-1957 GCA_965368945.1 uncultured Gammaproteobacteria bacterium | reverse complement strand
AGGACCAGCATGATTTACATGTTTATCCTGATGGTCGTCCCGCCGATTCTCTGGTTTGGGATTTCGATTATCGTTTATATCATCGCACGCCATCATCCCAACCCGCGTGTCGGTCACTATATTCAATGGGCGGCCTATCGCTTTTATGGCATGTTTGGCATCGTCATCCCGGTCGGCACCTTTTATGGCACCCAATGGCAGTTATGGATTGTGACCGGCGGAGTTGTCGCGTTAATTCTTATTCCCTGGTCATTGCTGGATCTGTTCCGCATTCAACGTGAACACTGGCAGGACATTACTATTGAAGAGGCAACCACATGAGTACGACACCCGAAGCCATCCAGGCCAATTCAGCGCTGCGTCACGACTGGTCGACGGACGAGATCGAGCAGCTTTTTAATTTGCCCTTCAATGATGTGTTATTTCACGCTCAGCAGGTTCATCGCAGCCATTTTGATCCAAACCAGGTGCAAGTCAGTACCCTGTTAAGTATCAAAACCGGTCGTTGTCCGGAAGATTGCGGTTATTGCCCACAGAGCGTGCGTTACGACACGGAAGTGGAAAATGAAGCCTTGTTGCCTTTGGAGGAAGTACTGGAGCAAGCCCAGGCTGCCAAGGCCAAGGGTTCCAGCCGCTTCTGCATGGGTGCCGCCTGGCGTAGCCCCAAGGATCGTGATCTGGACCAGGTGATCGAGATGGTCAAGGAGGTCAAGGCACTGGGCCTGGAAACCTGCCTGACTCTCGGTATGTTAACCGAGGCCCAGACCCAACGGCTCAAGCAAGCCGGGCTTGATTACTACAATCATAATCTCGATACCTCACCCGAGTTTTATGGCGATATCATCACAACCCGTACTTACCAGGATCGACTCGATACCTTGCAACATGTACGTGATGCCGGGATGCATGTTTGTTGCGGCGGCATACTCGGTATGGGAGAAAGTCGTCAGGACCGGATCAGTTTGATGCAGCAACTGGCGAATCAGCCGCAACATCCTGAAAGTGTCCCCATTAACATGCTGGTAAAAGTAGAGGGCACACCCCTTGAGAATGCCGAAGATCTGGATCCAATCGAATTTGTGCGCAGTATTGCGGTGGCGCGCATCCTGATGCCGGCTTCCCATGTGCGTCTTTCTGCCGGACGTGAAACCATGAGTGACGAAATGCAGGCACTCTGCTTCCTGGCCGGTGCCAATTCCATATTTTATGGTGAAAAGTTACTGACGACCCCGAATCCAGCCGCCGACCAGGACCGTTTGTTATTTGAACGGCTTGGCCTTACCGCCGTGTAAATAGTTCTGCGGATGAGTCTGGATGCGAAACTGAAGGCGCAGTTGACCGAGCGGGAGCAAGCCCGCTTGTATCGGCATCGCCAGGTGCTGGAAAGCCCGCAAGGCGTCGACGTGGTGGTCAATGGTGAGCGCTATGTTAATTTTTCCAGTAATGATTATCTTGGATTGGCCAGTCATCCCAAGGTGATCGAGGCATTGGCTGACGGCGCTCGCAAGTGGGGTGCCGGCAGTGGCGCGGCCCACCTGGTAAGCGGTCATAGTCTTCCTCATCATGCGTTGGAAGAAGAACTGGCTGAATTTACCGGCAGAGCCCGCGCTTTGTTATTTTCCACCGGCTACATGGCGAACCTCGGTGCGGTGAGTGCGCTATTAGGACGAGGTGATTCAGTGTTTGAAGATCGGCTCAACCACGCTTCATTGATTGATGCCGGAATATTAAGTCGCGCCAGGTTAAAACGTTATGGCCACGCAGATGCCTCCGAACTGGTAACCCAGCTTGATGCGACCGACAGCGGGAGCAAGCTGGTTGTTACAGATGGGGTCTTCAGTATGGACGGGGATCTGGCGCCCCTACCGAAGCTGGCCCAGGCCTGTCAGCAAAAAGACGCCTGGCTGATGGTGGATGATGCCCATGGAATTGGAGTTGTGGGACCCCATGGTCGCGG
>CBDUOW010000417.1:0-1959 GCA_965368945.1 uncultured Gammaproteobacteria bacterium | reverse complement strand
ATCGAACTACTTTGCCGTCGCCTGGGAAGGCGACGGACAACCCACGATCGCACTTCGTTGTGCGGAGGATAATAAGTGGCGTGCGTGAGAAGTTGGAGCGGGTGATGGGAATCGAACCCACGTTTGAAGCTTGGGAAGCTCCAGTTCTACCATTGAACTACACCCGCATAAATTTATTTCCATTGCTATTCCCATCATGGTGATGGGAAGATTCCGTACATCCTTGTACTCCACCCTCCGGGCCATCGTCGCACATGGTTATGTGCTTCGATGTTCAAAATTGCTCCCGACAATTTTGTCGAACCCACGTTTGAAGCTTGGGAAGCTCCAGTTCTACCATTGAACTACACCCACATAAATCTGCTTATTTAAATATTTTAATCGTCTTGTAACAAGCCTACAACAGAATAAATTAACTAGGAGCACTTAAGAAGGAAAAATTTACAGACAACCAGAGGGAAAAACTTTGACCTGGCAGTATACCAGGCGGCCCACTAGGGTGAACCGCCTTGCAATTGCATATTACTTAATTTACTTAACACCAAAGCCGTAGATGAGCATTTTTGACATCAGGTGTGGCGCATCCTTATAAGGAACGGTCTGGTTGACACGCAAGATTTTGCGGCCCTCCTCTGATCGGGCAAAGTCTATAAAATTCTTTACTTTCTCTGACGGTTGGGGGCTGGTGACCAGGTAAAGGGGTCGATAGAGGCCATAACTGCCATTGCTGACATTTTCGTAGGTTGGCGTTTTGCCGTCAAAACCAATACTTTTGACATTACGTTTACGGGCACTGCTGATACCGGTAATGCCAACCGCGAAAGGATCTTTTTCAACGGCTTTTTCAAGCGGACCTGAAGACTTCACAATGTTGTTAGAGACAAATTCGATAGAGCCATCATGAAAAATATACTGTCGAACGGCATAGCCGACCCCAGAATATTTACCGCGACGCACATAGAGATTGATCGGCGCATCGGGGCCACCCAATTCAGACCAGTTTGTGATCTTGCCCAGATACATGGCCTTGATTTGTTCGGTGGTAATGTTGTTTACCGGATTCTTTTTGTTGAGGATGATGGCCAGTGCGTCCCAGGCGACAGGGTGGAGGCTCGCATGCAGCTCACTACGATCAACACCGGGCAGACTCATGCGGCAACTCCCGCCCAGGTCAATTTTGAGAGCAGCCGCGTCGCGGATACCACGTGTGGCGCCACCGCCCTGCAACTCAATCTTGATGCCGGTTTTTGCTTCATATGCCTGGGCGAGTTCCGCCATGAAAGCCTTCTTGGTAATACCACAACCGGCCCAAAGTATCGTGTTGTCATCGTTGATTTTTGCCGATGCAGCCGTCGCATTCATGGAAAGCACGAAAGCGCCTGAAAATGCGATGACGCCTATTTTTATCTCCTGCCACATGGGCCCATACTCCTGAAATTTAAATGAAACAATTAATATAGAGACGCTCTTATTTATAGTTTTATTCACCTGAATCGAAGTAAATTGAAAATTCGTTCAAATGCACAAATGTTTTAACCTCATTTCACTATTGGCAATTAAATACGCCATTGCTTAAATAGCGTATTTCCTGACTGGTACGGCTGATCAAGGTGGTTCTCCGAGGCGTCTGATGGGGTTTCGGCTGATTGGCCTTTACTGAGAATAGCCCCCACATCACAGTGTTTCTGACATACGCTCATTATTCAGTAACGGCAAAGTTTACGGGGGACTTTAGAAATATTTAGCCTGGGGTGAGCAATATGAGCAAGAGTAGAAAATAATTATACTATATATTACAAAGACTTATGATTGATTCTCCTGATCTGTGGCTGGCAGTATCCGAATTAAACTGGGGTAGCTAATGACTGTTGGCGTCGTTTAAGGGGCTCGCTTTGGATTCGATCATAAATCATAGAAACCGTCATCCCAGAAATCTCCGGACAAGATGCGGCGGGCATC
>CBDUOW010000416.1:0-1966 GCA_965368945.1 uncultured Gammaproteobacteria bacterium | reverse complement strand
CATGAATACAGAGAGCACAATTGCGCTGGACTGCATGGGCGGTGATTTTGGTATCCCCGTGGTGGTGCCGGCTGCGCTCAAGGCCATGGCGAAGTATCCCGAATTGAGTGTGATCCTGGTTGGGGATCAAGCCGCGATTGAAACCGAGTTGCAACATCAAAAAGCATCCACGGGCACGCGCCTGTCCATTCAGCATGCTTCTCAAGTTGTAGCTTCGGATGAGCCTGCTTCACAGGCATTGCGGGGTAAAAAGGATTCCTCCATGCGGGTGGCCATTAACCTGGTCAAGGAGGGTAGAGCCCAGGCCTGCGTAAGTGCCGGCAATACCGGCGCCCTGATGGCTACAGCCCGTTTCGTCTTGAAAACCCTGCCGGGTATCGATCGCCCTGCTATTTGTACGGTCCTGCCCAATATCAAAGGCGGGCATACCCATGTGCTGGATCTGGGCGCCAACGTGGATTCCAGTGCAGCGAGCCTGCTTGAGTTTGCGGTAATGGGTTCAGCCCTGTGCAACGCGGTTGATGATAATCCGCAACCGTCTGTGGGTTTATTGAATATCGGTGAAGAGGAAATCAAGGGCAACGAGCGCGTCAAGGAAGCGGCCCGCTTACTGGCTGACAGCAAACTGAACTATATCGGTTATGTGGAAGGCGACGGTATTTACATGGGTGATGCGGATGTGGTGGTGTGTGATGGCTTTGTTGGGAATGTCATGCTCAAAACCACTGAAGGCGTGGCTAAAATGATCAGCCATTACATGAAACAGGAATTCAAGCGCAATATCTTGACCCTGTTGAGCGGCGTGCTTGCCTTGCCAGTGTTAAAAGCATTTCGCAAACGTATTGATCCCCGTGAATACAACGGTGCCAGCCTGCTGGGCCTGCAAGGCATTGTAATAAAAAGTCATGGCAGCGCAGATACGCTTTCATTCAGCAACGCGATACGCGAAGCCATGATGGAAGTGAAGAATGATGTACCTGCTCGGATTACCAATCAGCTTGAGCAGGAATTAGTTGAGGGACAGGTAAGTTGACATACGCACGTATTAGCGGCACCGGCAGTGTACTGCCGGATAAAGTACTTACCAATGCCGACCTGGAAGAAATGGTCGATACCAGTGATGAATGGATTCGGGATCGCACCGGTATCAAGAAGCGCCATGTCGTCGACGGTGAAACCACCTGTGACATCGCGGAAGTGGCTTCCCGCCGGGCCATCGAAGCCGCCGGTATCAAGCCGCAGGACATAGACCTGATCATTGTCGCGACCACCACCCCGGATCGAATTTTCCCCAGTACCGCCTGCCTGTTGCAGGACCGGCTGGATATTCATGGCTGCCCGGCATTTGATGTGCAGGCCGTGTGCACCGGTTTTATATATGCGCTGGGTGTGGCCGATTTGTTTGTCACCAGCGGGAAAGCCAAACATGCCCTGGTGGTTGGCGCAGAGACCTTGTCAAATATTATCGACTGGACCGATCGCTCGACCTGCGTGTTATTCGGTGACGGCGCCGGTGCGGTGGTGTTATCCGCCAGTGAGGAAGCGGGTATTCTCTCCACCCATTTGCACGCCGATGGCAAGTACAAGGAATTGCTCACTGTGCCGGCGGGGATTTCCGAGAACTTTGAACAACTCAAGGCCGGCGAAGCCTATGTACATATGAAGGGCAACGAGGTGTTCAAGATGGCGGTTAACACCCTGGGACGCATCGTGGATGAAACCCTTGCGGCGAATAATATGCAAAAGTCCGATGTGGACTGGCTGGTGCCGCACCAGGCAAATATTCGCATCATTGTTGCCACTGCCAGAAAGCTCAATATGTCGATGGACCGCGTGGTGGTGACCGTGGATGAAACCGGTAATACCTCGGCGGCATCGATTCCGCTGGCGCTGGACATCGCTGTGCGTGACGGCCGTATCGAGCGGGGCCAGACACTGATGCTTGAAGCCTTCGGTGGCGGGTTTA
>CBDUOW010000415.1:0-1972 GCA_965368945.1 uncultured Gammaproteobacteria bacterium | reverse complement strand
CCACCTCGACGGATTCAATCACCACGTCTTCCACCGGTACATCCTGGTGATGACCCTGGTTGCCCGTCTCAACCCCTTTAATCTTGTCGACCACATCCATGCCCTCGGTCACCTTGCCAAATACGCAATAGCCCCAGCCGTCCGGGGTCTCGGCACGGAAGTTGAGGAAGTCGTTATCGGCGAGATTGATAAAGAATTGTGCCGAGGCGGAATGGGGATCCGGCGTTCGTGCCATGGCTACCGTGCCGCGCGCGTTGGGCAAACCGTTATTGGCTTCATTCTGAATGGATGCCCGGGTCTGTTTTTCTTTCATACCCGGTTCCATACCACCGCCCTGAATCATAAAGCCGTTAATCACGCGATGGAAAATGGTGCCGTCATAGAAACCGTCTTTCGCATACTGCAGAAAGTTGGCGACGGTGTTGGGCGCTTTGGCGGCATCGAGTTCCAGTACGATGGTGCCGTGATTGGTGTTGAGTTTAATCATAATGGATCACCTCTAACTATTTTTTTGCTGGCTTCGGTTGAACTACGCTAATGCGTTTGATAATCACCATCTCCAGGGGAGCATCCTGCGGGAACACGCCACCGGGGCCGGTTTTAACCTGGCGGATCCTGTCAACCGTGCTCATGCCTTTGACGACTTGGCCGAACACGGCATAGCCCCAGCCACGTGGTGATTTGCTGGTGTGATCCAGATTGTCATTGTCCTTGACGTTAATGAAGAACTGGGCGGTGGCGGAATGGGGATCCATGGTTCGCGCCATGGCGATGGTGCCGCGCCGGTTTTTCAGGCCGTTGTCGGCTTCATTGATGATCGGTGGGTTGGTGGGCTTGCGTTCATACTCCGGGGTAAAGCCGCCACCCTGGATCATGAAACCGTCGATAACGCGATGGAAAATGGTGCCGTCGTAGAAACCGCTATTTACATAGCCAAGGAAATTCGCCACTGTCTTGGGTGCTTTTTCGGCATCAAGCAGTACCTCAAAGTTACCGAGACTGGTTTCGACCAGGACGCGCGGTTGCTCTTCGGCCTGGGCGGGAGTGTTGAACCCGAGAATCAGCATCAGGGCGGAAAAGAGCAGGGGTAGGAATCGTTGCATTGTAGTTGCATCCCTTGTTGATAATGAAAGATGAAGACAGCGGGCATGATAATGCCTTTATCTGGCAGGTAAAAGCTTTGTGGTGGTTTTGTACCCCCGGAATATTTCCGTTACTCTTACGCCTTTGCCCTATTCTGTGATGAAACGAACAGCATGCTGCAAATCCATAACAATCTGACTGGCGAGAAAGCCCCGTTTCAGCCTATTGATCCAAAGAATGTCCGCATGTATGTCTGCGGCATGACGGTCTATGACATGTGCCATGTCGGCCATGCCCGGGTGCTGGTGGTGTTCGATGTGGTGTATCGCTACCTCCGCCATCTTTTCGGCAAGGAGCATGTGACCTATGTACGCAATATCACCGACGTGGATGACAAAATTATCAACCGCGCCAATGAGAATAATGAAAGCATTGATGATCTGACCGGGCGCTTTATCGAGGAAATGCACCACGATATTGCTGCGCTCGGTGTGTTGCCGCCAAACCAGGAGCCCCGTGCCACCCGGCATATGCGGGAAATCATTGAAATGATCCAGGCCCTGCTCGACAAGGGTTATGCCTACCAGGCCGACAACGGCGACGTGTATTACGATGTCAGCCGGTTTGAAACCTACGGCAAGCTCTCCGGCAAGCGGTTGGAAGACCTGCGTGCGGGGGAGCGCATTGCGGTCGATGAGGCCAAGGACGACCCGCTCGACTTTGTCTTATGGAAAGCGGCCAAGCCAGAGGAACCAAGCTGGGATGCGCCGTGGGGTCCGGGCCGTCCCGGCTGGCATATCGAGTGCTCGGCCATGTCCACCGCTTGCCTGGGTAATCATTTTGATATTCACGGCGGCGGGCTGGATCTGCAGTTTCCCCATCATGAGAA
>CBDUOW010000414.1:0-1973 GCA_965368945.1 uncultured Gammaproteobacteria bacterium | reverse complement strand
GATATTTGGGCCCAAGTTTGATAATTTGGAGAAGATCGCTAAGGTTCTAGGCGTACCGGTTAAGGAGCTGTTTGATTTTTAGATCGGAACTATTGGACATCCCTCCTGAGATAGTTCGAGAATAATAAATCTGTCCCCTTTTTCAACGGATGCACACTGCCATGCTACTATCAAAGCTTAGAGTAAAATTCCAATTAATCGTTTGTGTATTGTATATTATTTGTGTGCCATGGAGCACTGGCGCTTGGGCAGGTGCGCCCACAAAAGTCGTGCTCGGCACCGCTACTAAAGGCGGCGGATTTCAATTATTTGGTCAGAACCTGGCTGAAGTCATTAACGCTACTGACCCCGGTCTCCAGGTCGAGGCTATAGCCACTCAGGGCAGCGAACAGAACTTGTCTTTTTTGGAAGAGGGCAAAATTGACATAGGTTTGGTTGAGGGCAATGCTGCACATCAGGCACTGGAAGGCATCGGTCGTGCGCCTGCCAATCTCAAAGTATTGTCAGTAATGTATCCCAATCCCGGCATGTTTGTGGTCCGTGCCGATTCGCCATATAAAAGTATCGACGATCTCAAAGGCAAACCCATTGCGTTCGGCACCCGTGCATCCGGCCTGCGCATTTTAGCGGGAGATGTACTCGACGGGCTTGGATTAAAACCCGACCGAGACTTTGAACAAGTCATACTCGACAAAGCCGCAGATGGACCACAATTGGTGTTGGAGAAAAAAGTTGAATCTCTATGGGGGGCTGGAATAGGCTGGCCGGGCTTTGTTGAAGTCGCCAATGGCCCGGCCGGTGCGCGATTCGTTGCACCTGATGCAGTGCAAATCAAACAAATATTAGTGAAGCATCCCCACCTAAAAACCATGTCGGTACCGGCTGGAACTTACAAAGGACAAGACACACAAATTAATTCAGTAGGGTTATGGTCTTTTATACTTGTCAGGCCTGATTTACCCGATGAGTTAGTCTACCGATTAGCGCGCGCAATCCATCAAGGTGAAAAAGCATTGGCTGAGCGCTTGGAACAAGGTCGTTATACCACGGCACAAAACACTGTCACGCAAGTGCCACCCGAGCAATTACACTCCGGCGCAAAGCGTTACTTAAAAGAAACGGGACTAAAATAATAGGATATCAAGGGGATCAAGGGGTCAGATCATTCGAAATCCGCTACATATTTTATATGCAGTATATATTTTCAAGTGTTCTGACCCCTTGATTTAATCTCACCATGTCGCGACGATTTATCTATTCTCCGCCGGTTGTACCGATACTGCTGGTGCTCAATATGGCTGCCTTTTTCCTGCAGCTGTCAGTACCTGGTCCGATGTTTCAATACTTTGCCCTCTGGCCAATGGGTTTGCCTGAGCAGGTGGTTTTCGACGATTTCGCACCCCGTTTTCAACTCTGGCAACTGGTCAGCTATTCCTTTCTACACGGTGGACTCTTTCATATCTTTATCAATATGTATGTATTATGGATGTTCGGTACACGCATTGAGCTGCAGTGGGGTTCGAAAGCGTTTGTCATTTATTATTTTGTTTGTGTCATCGGCGCCGGCCTGGTGCAGTTAATCGTCACCAGCATGGCGGCGAGTACGGGCGAAATCTATCCAACGGTAGGTGCATCAGGTGGAGTATTTGGACTGCTGTTGGCGTTTGCCCTGACGTTCCCGGAAGAGCGACTGATGCTACTCTTTCCACCCGTCATTCTGAAAGCAAAGTGGGCAGCGTTGATCTTTGCCGGAATCGAGTTAATCGCAGGCGTCACCGGCACCCTGGAAGGCATTGCCCACTTTGCTCATCTGGGCGGCATGTTGTTCGGGTTTTTATTACTATGGTACTGGAGAAAACATCCGCTCAAGCGTGGATGATTATTTCGATACATGATTCATTCCGCACGAAAGCTTTAAGGTTTTTGCAGGACAATGGTATAGCGATAGGTTTCCGGCTCGTCCTTGATCCGCC
>CBDUOW010000413.1:0-1982 GCA_965368945.1 uncultured Gammaproteobacteria bacterium | reverse complement strand
ATGGAGAATCCACTTCTCGGCGGCTATGATTTGATTATCGGCAGTGACATTTTATTGAACCTGCACACGCTGAATGGGTACACAGGTTCATTCATGACGATTTCCCTATTGACGTTAAAATAATTATAGTGGATCCAGATTGAGGAAATCGCGCGAATTTTGCGAAAAAAATGCTCGGATTTGGCTACAGACACCACTTTGAATGATTCAATGTACAAGAACCCGAGACGCCAGCTGCAAAGGCCGAATATGATATTATAGGCATTGATCATAGAGGGCAGACTGATCTTCCCCCGATTTTACTGCCCTATAAAAAACAAACCCCGCATAAGCGGGGTTTGTTGCTAATCGATAAAAACGTAAGTATTACGCTGATACGACATTTGTTGCAGAGGGACCTTTAGGACCTTGCTCAACATTAAAACTTACTCGGTCGCCTTCGTTTAAACTCGCGTAACCACCGTCATTTGAGATTGAAGAATGATGTACGAATACATCTTTGCTGCCGTCTTCCGGCGCAATGAAACCAAAACCTTTTGCGGCGTCAAACCACTTTACTGTACCAATTTTCACTAATAAATTACCTTATAAAATTAAAGTTACGATATACATTCAGAGTCATGCGGGAAGGATGAGAGGGTGAACCTAAAAGGTGTGTTCCAGGCATTCTGCCAGTCTATAACTATAAACGTACTCCTCTTCATTCATGTCAAGCGGCCATTTTGGCTCACTTAATGATGCGAACATAGACCCACACCCAACATCATACAGTAAATTCCAATATAAACAACTAAAACCACGTTAATTTGAAGTTTGAATTTAACCACGCAATCCCGTTTTTAAGACATAATTTCAACTATTTGTCGCTTATATGTCTCTTTTAAACAGTGTGTTACTGTGGTCAAATCCTGGGTATCGAAACTCCTAACAGGCCTCTATTGTGATTAAAGCGAAAAATATTGCCATTTTTGTCGATGTACAGAACATTTATTACACCACTCGCCAGGCCTACGGTCGCCAATTTAATTACCGAAAACTTTGGCAACGAATAAGTTCTGAAGGAGAGATTATTTCTGCAACCGCTTACGCAATTCATCGTGATGACGAACAACAACTCAAATTCCAGAATGCGCTCAAACAAATTGGCTTCACAGTAAAACTCAAACCCTACATTCAGCGTAGTGACGGCTCCGCTAAAGGTGATTGGGACGTAGGTATTACTATTGATGTTATGGAAACAGCAAAAGACGTTGATACCGTTGTATTACTATCTGGCGATGGTGACTTCGATCTGTTACTGGAAAAAATCAAAAAGGATTATGCCGTCAGCGCTGAAGTCTATGGCGTACCTGCCCTCACTGCTAACTCGCTGATTGAATCCGCCAGTATCTATCATCGTATTGAAGAAG
Source organism: uncultured Gammaproteobacteria bacterium (assembly GCA_965368945.1). Lineage (GTDB taxonomy): Bacteria > Pseudomonadota > Gammaproteobacteria > UBA6429 > Thiohalophilaceae > JAHEIJ01. The sequence goes on along the minus strand of CBDUOW010000413.1, from coordinate 573 downwards.
ATTTATTACTATAGGCGTGATTAATTCATATACGCTGGTATCACCGGACAAATGGAATCCATCAATATTGGCCTCGGCACATTTACATAAAAAACCCTGATCAAATTTGACACGTTCTTTCTCAATCGAAAAGACCGTTGGAACCCTTCCTGGAGTCCTTCCTGGCTTTCTTCGCAGCCTTCTTTTCTTTTGGTGTCATGGCCGGTTTCTTCTTGTCTTCTTTATTGGTTTTTTGTGCTTTGCTCATGTTTATCGTTCCTAATATTGGTGCCTATGGACCCAGGTCTGTTCCCTATCACACTTCGAAAAATGATCCATTACTATTTAAGTGGCCTGGATGTAACGGACATATCATACCTTTGCTGGTTGCATGGATATATTGCAATCGTCCTATAGACATTCCTCTCCCGGATTAGTTCAATCAGATAACTTATGTTTCGCAGACAGCGAGATTCACACCAACATCATACTCTGATCATCCGGCTATTAACTTAACCAGATAAGCAAATCCAAATGTACGAGACGTCTCGCCTCATTAATTCAGTTAATTTGCTATTCAAAAGGAATGAGAGG
>CBDUOW010000412.1:0-1986 GCA_965368945.1 uncultured Gammaproteobacteria bacterium | reverse complement strand
GCCCAGGTGATCAGCGGCCCGGCATCGCCCGGCCAGCAGGTCTGAATCGGCAGTTTGCCCAGATCAACTTCATCGCCTTCGATGACATTGGCCTGGCAGGGTGCCTTTTTAACCACATTGGGCGCCATATTCATGACTTGCTTGAAAATCGGTAGCTTTTGCCACGCGTCCTTCATGCCTTTCGGGGGATCAGGTTCTTTCAGAAACGCCAGCAGTTTGCCCACTTCCCGCAGGGCATCAACGGACTCTTCGCCCATCCCCAACGCCACCCGCTCCGGGGTGCCGAACAGGTTGCCCAAGACCGGCATGTCATGGCCTTTGGGATTTTCAAACAGGATGGCGGGACCACCTGCACGTAAAGTACGATCACAGATTTCGGTCATTTCCAGGCAGGGATCGATTTCCCGGCTAATACGCTTAAGCTCACCGCGTTGCTCGAGCTGCTGGATAAAATCGCGAAGGTCCCGATACTTCATGCTGGTGTACTTTGAAATTGTGAGTTAATTTGGACTTAACCTTATCAGAAATAGTGTTGAATTGCGCCGCCGATTCTGTCGCAATAGTATAGAGTTAAATGACCCTTCATAACAAAGTAACAACAGAAAAATGATTAGCTTGGTTCGAGAGTTTCTTAAACTGGAAAGCGCAGGTGGCTTGTTACTGGTGATCGCCACCATCCTTGCACTGGTCATGAAAAACAGCGCCTATAGCGACTGGTACGCGGCATTGTTAAATACCCCGGTTAATGTCGCAATTGGTGAATTCCAAATCGCCAAACCCTTACTATTGTGGATTAACGATGGCTTGATGGCGGTATTCTTTTTTATTGTTGGGCTGGAACTCAAACGGGAGTTTCTGGAAGGGGAACTCTCCAATCGCAGTCAAATTGTCTTACCGGCTTTTGCCGCTATTGGTGGTATGTTAGTTCCGGCAGCGATTTATGCCTATATCAACTGGGGTCATCCAGTCACCATGAATGGCTGGGCCATTCCGGCTGCTACCGATATTGCGTTCGCGCTGGGCATACTTGCCTTGCTGGGTCCACGTGTACCGGTAAGCCTGAAACTATTTTTAATGGCGCTGGCAATTCTCGATGACGTCGGCGCCATTATCATCATCGCCCTGTTTTATACTACTGAGCTTTCCACCCTTTCACTCACCACGGCCGGTATTTGTCTATTCCTGCTTATTTACCTGAATAAGCGGGGTGTCACGCACTTACCGATTTATTTATTTATCGGCGCCATCATGTGGGCTTCCGTGTTGAAGTCGGGGGTACATGCAACCCTCGCCGGTGTCTTTCTGGCCTTTACCATTCCCCTACGCGATGCTGAAGATCCCAGGCACTCGCCCTTACGCCAGTTGGAACACGAACTTCATCCCAGTGTGGTATATGTAATCTTGCCCCTGTTTGCCTTTGCCAATGCCGGCGTACCCCTGGCGGGCATGACCATCAAAGCGCTGCTTGAACCGGTCAGCCTCGGCATCATTCTCGGTTTGTTTGTTGGTAAGCAACTCGGGGTATTTTCCTTTGCCTGGCTGGCGATCAAACTCAAGCTGGCAACTTTGCCCGACAAGGTCAGTTGGACCCAGCTTTATGGTGCGGCGGTCTTATGCGGGATTGGTTTTACCATGAGTCTGTTCATCGCCTCCCTGGCGTTCGAGCATGAGGGACAGGAATATATTCGCCAGGTGCGGCTGGGGATCCTGGTTGCTTCATTGATGGCTGCTGTAGCCGGTTATTTACTGCTTCGCTTTACGCAAAAGAAAAGTGACAATGATCAATCAACATAACTTTTAATATCCGTTTATCCGTCAAAACCATGCTTGAGGATAATCTTGCCCGAATGCTGACCGGATTCAAAATAGGCATGGGCATTGGCCACATCCGCAAAACGAAACTGCTGTAAGTCCAGCAACGGTCTGAGTTGATCGTCATCCACCAGCTTCGCAATCTGTTGCAGGATCTCACCATGGTGCGCCGTT
>CBDUOW010000411.1:0-1991 GCA_965368945.1 uncultured Gammaproteobacteria bacterium | reverse complement strand
GCCCGGTAACCCAGACCCAGCAAGATCGGTAATACCCCCGGTAATTGTGCCAGCACACCACACAGCTGAATCCTGTCGAGTTGCGCTTCGGCGGTCATGGCAATTTGTTGCATGAATCGCCACAACAGCGGTGCATAAGGATCCAGGTAGTGACGTAATTCTGCGCAATCCCGATCAGCCGCAAACAGGCACTGCATCAGGTCATTACAGCCAATCGCAACAAAATCAACAACATCAAACCAATTGGCCAGATCCAGGGCGCTAACCGGGGTTTCCGCCATGGCACCGATAGATAAGGGTTTGGATAATTTTTTTCGGATATTATCCGTCCAGTAGCGCAACTCTTCATGCCGCACCAGGTAGGGAATGAGTATTCGTATATCAAAGCGCTCACTCAAGATATCGATTGCCTTGAGTTGCGCCTGATACACGCTTTTCATCGGCTCGATACCGTACAAACGGACACCCTGCAACCCCAGCGCCCCACCTACACTATCAAGGGCGGGCATCCATGCCGGAATTTTATCCGCCGCCACATCCAGCAAGCGGATTGTCACGGGTAATGGTGCCGCGGCTTCACAGATCTGCCCAAAGGCGTGTGTGTAGAACGCACTATCGGGCACGCCTCCGCCGTCTGGAGTCAGGAATTCCGAGCGAACCAGACCAATAGATTCCGCCCCTTCTAACCGCGATCGTTTCGCTGCTTCCTGGTTGCGTACACTGGCACGTAGGAGCACTGGCATGCCATCGGCCGTTACAAGGGATTTGTCGAAAGTACCCGGGGACGCTTCTATCGGCGGCACAAAATCAGTCATACCAGCAGTAATACGACCGCTTGCTCCATCAAGCATGACCTCCATACCCTCTTTTAGCAATTCGGTCTGCTGCTCACTGATGATGACCGTGGGTACCCCCATACTCATAAAACGAATCATGGTATGAGAAAACGGCGCGCCTTCGACCACTATAAAGCCCAGGGGTTGTTCGAAAATCGCCTCAATATCCTGTTGCTGCAGAATCAGGATACGATTGGCAATATTTGTTTCACCGCCATGCTGTATTGCACCCTGCGTCACTCCCGGCACATAGGGCATGCCGATAATATCGATGTGTCGTTGTTTCACCGTCACAATACGTCCAAAGAGAGGAATATCGTTCTATTTATATCGTACTATTCCAGTACATCAGCGACCAATAGTGCGATGATCGCAACCAGCAAGGCAATCACCCACCTGATATGATGAGCAATGCTCCTTAACAACGCTTTGGTTTCCTCATCCATTTCCGTTCTCCAGTTAGTCTGTTCCTGATTTTGTAATTATAGTTACTTTATGCCCTCTCTGACCTCAAGCAGGGGTTCACTAATCCACGTACCATGACATTCGGGACACTTACCCGGCTTGTGTAATTTTTCCTTATTAAACCTAAAGCCGCACTTACGACATTTTGCTGGCGTAATAATTAATTGATATTCGGAATGCTTCAAGCTCCTCATCAGGTGCCTGAGATCATCTTCCACATCCTTTTGTGTCATCTCTATCAGACGAGCAATTTCTGCCAAACCCATCGGGTTATCTTGTAATAATGTGATAAGTCCTTTACGAAACATAATATCTCATACTTTACATGCCGTTGATTTTATTGCATTTATTATGGCCCGATATTAACAACAAGAAAACCTGAAATTGAGGCATTACTAATTATCTAATGAGTTTTACTTATCTTTTGTAATTCCCTATCCGTAATATTACGTATATAAAACACTAACAATATTAACTATATAAAAACTAAGGTTGGGAATTTAATATTTGAAAGCTTAATAGACAAAATAGTATGTAAAAATTTAGTGCCGGGGATAAAGCAATGTTGTACACACACAAGCCACTCAATAAATTTCTGCGTTATGATCGATTTATAGACAGGGAAGTCACAATGCTGGACCTGTCATTCAAGCAAGAAAGCCTGTCAATCACAACACCGATGGGTGAAAT
>CBDUOW010000410.1:0-1993 GCA_965368945.1 uncultured Gammaproteobacteria bacterium | reverse complement strand
AGGCCGCTGCCGACTGCTATCGCAAGGGCATCATGCTGGTCACCGAACACGAAGCTGCGTATCCCCTTAGACGTACTTACTAAATTTATAGTTTGGAACAATTATCCTTCAGCCGCCATTGACTGCTTTGAATTGTATTCAAAGGCGTCGGATATATAGTTTTCCAATTCTAATCCTTGTTCGATGAAATGATCCCGGCCGGCATAGACCATCACCGGTGGCCCGGCGGCATAGATCTCAAAATCACTCAGGTCAGCATGATTGGCAAGAATGGCTTCATGCACATAGCCGGTGTGGCCACTCCAGTTGTCTTCGGTTTTGGGTTCAGACAGCACGGGCGTGTAGTGAATGTTGTCATGCTCGGCCGCGAGTCTTTCAGCGAGCTCATGCTCATAAAGATCTTCCCTGGCGCGTGCCCCCCAATACAGATGCATGGGTCGCGTGATACCGGTTGCCAGCGCATGTTCGATCATGCCTTTCACCGGAGCAAAGCCGGTGCCACCGGCCATGAAGATGATCGGCCGTTCGGACTCTTCCCTCAAAAAGAACTGTCCATGGGGACCTTCAATGCGCAGGATATCCTTGACGTGCATGTGATCGAACACTTCGCTGGTGAATTCGCCACCTTCAATGTGGCGAATATGCAGTTCCAGGTATTCATCATTATGGGGCGCATTGGCGAGGGAAAAACTTCGGCGCCGCCCATCCTTGAGCAGGATTTCGATGTACTGACCGGCCAGGAACTGCAACCGCTCGGTAGAAGGTAACTTGAGTTTCAGTAACATTACATCGTGGTTGAGCTTTTCCATGGCATCAATCCGGCATGGCAGGATTTTGACCTGGATATCTTTAACCATTTCCACTTCACGGGATTCGATCACGATATCGGACGCGGCGTGGGCCTGGCATAAGGCCGTCATGCCGAGGGTATGCTCATCCTCGGTCACCGCCGGGGGATGATCATCACCGTTATAGTGAATCTCACCGGAGACCACTTTGGCAACACAGGAGCCACAGGCACCGTTACGGCAACCATACGGCAGGATGACACCCTGACGTAAAGCCGCCTCGAGGATGGATTCGTCATCTTCAACCTGAAAAGCATGCCCGCTGGGCTGGATTTTTACTGAATAACTCATCAAAATACTCAAGTTCTACATCCGGGGCGAAGAATTATCCCCTAATGTTTGCCCCAGTAAAAGCCCTCTGGGGCATTTTCTTGATGAACTGTACATTTTCAAGCTAACACTCCAATATTGTCACCTCTTCAATCAGGCCTAATCTCTTGGAAAAACAATGAATTCTTCAGAATTTGAGCCCACATCCGTTGTCATTGTCGGCTGCGGAGATATCGGACGCCGGGTCGCCGATCGCTGGGCGGGCATACCTGTACGCGGTCTGGTCCGCTCAGCCGCCAGTGCCGAACAGTTGCAACAGGCCGGTATTACGGCCATTCAGGCCAATCTGGATGCGCCTGCCAGCCTGCAAGATTTACCCGTGGCAAATGCCCTGGTGTATTACTTCGCGCCACCCCCGACCAGCGGGGCCACCGATCCGCGCATGGCACATTTTCTCGCGGCAATGGATCCGGCGACATTGCCCAATCGGATTGTCTATATCAGCACCTCCGGGGTGTATGGCGATCGCGGCGGGGAAGTGGTCAATGAAGACACACCGCCCAATCCCCAGGTGGATCGCGCCCGTCGGCGTTACGATGCCGAACAGCAAATAAGACGCTTCGGGCAGGAACATGGGATTGCCGTGGTGATCCTGCGGGTCGGTGGCATCTACGGCCCCGGCCGGCTGCCAAGAAAGCGTCTCGAAGATCGAATTCCCATCATCCACGAGCACCTGGCCCCGTCCACCAACCGCATTCATGCCGAGGATCTGGCGCAGATCTGTGTCGCCGCGGCCCAACGCGGCCGGGCTGATACGGTCTACAACGTGAGTGACGGCACCGACAGTAATATGACCGAGTACTTCAACACCGTTG
>CBDUOW010000409.1:0-2000 GCA_965368945.1 uncultured Gammaproteobacteria bacterium | reverse complement strand
CCCATTTATTCTGACCCCGTTTATTTAAGGCGTATACCAGATCGCAGAAGTATAAGCGCGTTCCTGATGCTGCATCACGATATCTTTGGGTATTTTGACACCAAAGATTTTAGCATCGTATGCAGGCCAACGTGGCGTTGGGATTTCCAGGACCCGTACGTAATAGAAGGCCTGCTGCTTGCGATCAAAGGCGGGGTCTTTCCAGTGTGCAAGTAATAACGGTGCACCAATAGTATTGGTGTACGATGCTTGCGCAACGTTGACCGTATTACCCACCGGCTTATCACAACGACGGTTCTTGATTACGCGATTACCCGCACAGGCTACATCGTAGATGCGTTCCTGGGCTTTTCCCTTCTTATCCAGCCAGCCTTTAATCACCTGTATACGATCAATATTAGCTCCATCAGGATCACGTAAGGCCCGGATCAACAGGCTTGGTGCCTGGCCTTTTTTCGCTTTCTTGAGGTCACCCCCCATCGGTACACCATGGGCATAACCGTGTTCCGCAAAATCGGCTCGCTGGACATCCTGCTCATTAAAATCCCAGCCGGCAAAGACGCGAACGGTCATGCGAGGTCCGGTTGTCGCATAAACTTCCCGTCGCTGCATGGCTTCGAATAAACTTTCTCGCGTATTCTCGGTTGCCCATACCGCGGCGAGTCCGGCCGCAGTTGTTTCCGATGCGTAGGTTGTTAACTTGTCATCCATCTGGGATTTGATTAACACGTGTTCCCAACGTTCAGGTCCCGGTTCCATAATGGAAGCCTTACCAAAATAATTGTTCTCTCCTGCCGTGGCTAATGAGGTGTGAGAGTCGGTTGAACCGATAAAGCCCTGTTTGAAGGGATTAACCCCAATCTTGGCTTCCAGCGCCATACCCCGTTTGAGTGCAGAACGCGCATAACTCCCGGGCAACATTTCATCCGTTGTAGCGATGGTACCGGTAAGATTGGCCTTGTCCCAGGTCTCATAATCGGCGAACTCATCATTGGGCGACAATTTCGGATGAGTTTCACTATCACCTTTCATTTGGGTCATTTCATGAAGCGGTTCAAAACGGTTACGTGTTCGGGCATACTTCCTGGTCAGCTTCTTACCCTTGAAGGTTTTGGTATCGAACATTAACCCGCCTGATACATTGGCGTTGTGCGGAAAGGCAATCACCCGGCCACCGGTCTTAGCTTCGTAATCGGCCATGTATTTCCAGAGATCTTCCGGATCTGGACTATCAAATGAAGTAAAGGGAACAACTCGCCCTGCTTTTTCAGCACCATCCTTGAACATCACGACACGATGCAGGTTGTTGCCATTGGGCGTCGAGGTCCACTCGTAGCCGATGAAAGCGGTGAACTTGCCGGGTTCGTAATACTTATCGGCGGTCTCTGTCATCAGATCCCAGGTCGATCGCGCAATCCTGTCGAACGGGATTCGCCCTTTGTTATTGTTCAGGTCTTCGGCGAATTCAAGGAACACTTTATATTGCCCTTCCGGGCCTTCCTTAAACAAGTTATACCAGCGTCGGCCGACTTCATTTTTTAAGATTTCCGGATCACCGCCGCGCAAACTTGGCATTAAGCCCTGGTACTCGCCATGATCTGAAATAACCAGGAAATCAAGGGGGCGCACTAACTTGACTTGCATACCGTTATTGGCCTCGATCTGCTCGCCGCGGGCAAAGCGATAGGCATCGGCGGGTCCGAGATTGAAATTACCTATCATACCGGCATCAGGTGAATAGGTCGTATGGAGATGGGTATCACCCCAGTACACCTGTTGTGGAAAACTCTGATTGATATAAGGCGAGTATTCAATATCCACTTTCTTGGGCTTGCTAAGCGTGAATTCCGCTGCCATCAGGGAGGGGAACATAACAGCAAGTATTAATAAGACCACAAATGATGACCGTTTCATTACAATCGTCCCCCTGCGTAAGTTATGAGTAAGGAAGTATAGATCCATTTTTTTACGAAAAGCGACCTCGCTATATGTGATTTTGA
>CBDUOW010000408.1:0-2003 GCA_965368945.1 uncultured Gammaproteobacteria bacterium | reverse complement strand
CATAGTGAATGAATGGTTGATAAACCTTGATCAGAAATTTATTTACCGGGTTTTCGTGCTCAGGTTTTATACGCCCGCGGATAAAGTAGCCCATCAAAACCGGGACGAGCGTAATCGATAATCCTGCCGCTGCCGCCATGGCATAGGTCTTGGTATACGCGAGGGGGGCAAACAACCGGCCTTCCTGCGCTTCAAGAGTAAATACCGGCAGAAAACTAAGTGTTATGATCAGCAAGGAGAAGAATAACGGCGGACCAACCTCGCGTGTTGCCTCTCGCATAATACGCCAGCGATTTTCATCGGTCAGGGGCTCACGCTCGATGTGTTTGTGCACATTCTCGATCATCACAATTGCCGCATCCACCATGGCACCAATGGCAATGGCGATCCCGCCAAGAGACATGATATTGGCATTGATACCCTGGTGATACATGACAATAAACGCCATCAGGATCCCGATGGGTAAACTGATAATGATCACAAATGCCGAACGCATATGGAACAGAAATACCGCACACACCAGCGCCACGACCAGAAACTCTTCCACTAATTTACCGCTGAGGGTATCTACTGCACGATTAATTAATGTAGAGCGATCATAGGTCTCAACAATCTCGACGCCTGCTGGCAGGCCTTTTTGCAATTCGATTAGCTTTGCCTTGACACCTTCAATTGTCTTAAGCGCATTTTCGCCATAACGCATTACGACGATACCGCCGACTACTTCACCTTCGCCATCCAGTTCGGCGATACCGCGGCGCATTTGTGGCCCCAGTCTGACCTCAGCCACATCTTTCAGCAATACCGGTGTCCCTTGTTCATTAACTGTCAGGGGAATATGACGCAAATCATCCAGGTCATTAATATAGCCGGTTGCCCGTACCATGTACTCGGCTTCGGCCATTTCTATCACCGAGCCACCGACTTCCTGGTTCGCCTTCTGTATTGCCATGCGTATTTTTTGTAGCGGCAATCCATAGGCCCGTAAACGATCCGGATCCAGTACCACCTGATACTGCTTGACCATTCCGCCCACGGTTGCGACCTCGGATACGCCAGACACGGTTTGCAGTTCATACTTCAGGAACCAGTCTTGTAATGAACGCAACTGTGCAAGATCATGCTTACCGCTACGATCCACCAGGGCATATTCATAGACCCAACCCACACCGGTGGCGTCCGGCCCCAACACAGGCCGTGCCTGTGGCGGCAAGCGGCTTGTCACCTGGCTCAGATACTCCAGTACACGGGATCGCGCCCAGTAGGGATCCGTACCATCCTCAAATATGACATACACATAAGAATCGTTGAAAAAGGAATAACCCCGTACCGTAATCGCGCCCGGCACCGATAACATCGCTGTGGTCAGCGGATACGTCACCTGGTCTTCCACCACCCGTGGTGCCTGGCCCGGAAAAGTGGTTTTTATAATCACCTGTACATCAGACAAGTCCGGAATGGCATCCAGCGGCGTATTTTTGACCGCATACAGTCCCCAGCCAACAAATATCACCGTCAGCAGCAATACAAGAAAACGATTACGGAGCGACCAGTCAATAACTTGGTTAATCATTATTACGCTCCTTACTGCTGCTGCCGTTGCCGAATAACGGTGATGACATACCCGTCATCACCCTCTTCAAGTTCAAACTCAACCGCATCACCGGACTCAAGTCCTTTGAGGTCAACCTCTGGCTTGATTTTGAAGTCCATGGTCATGTCCGGCCATCCCAGAACTGGAATGGGATCATGTTGCATGTTTACCTTGTTTTCGCTGGTTCGAATTTCACGTAATACCCCCGTGCCAATAATTTGCTTTGTCATGTCAACCTGGCTTTCTTGCATGACAGGACTGCCAGCCGACATTCTCGCCAGGCTTGCTTTAAGACTGGCTTCGGAATCAATCAGGAACTGGCCCGAGGTTACAACTTCGTCGCCCGGTTGGAGACCGGAAACGATCTGCACCCAGTCGCCCGATTCAATGCCTGCCACGACCTTGCGTT
>CBDUOW010000407.1:0-2003 GCA_965368945.1 uncultured Gammaproteobacteria bacterium | reverse complement strand
CCATCTACATTCTCTTTTAAATAGCACGGTAAAGAAGCAATCACTTCCACTTCATTATCTGCAAGAAATTGTGCGGTATCCTCCTGGCCCGGCTCGTTAAGAATCGTTAAATTACACCGATCCATCACATGCACCCCAAGATTACGCGCTTCTGTTACCAGGTAACGAAAATTCACGTTTAACTCGGGAGCGCCGCCAGTAATATCCAGTATCCTGGCTCTGCTGTGGCGTAAATAATCCAGTATCACATCCACCGTTTCCCGGCTCATTTCTTCTTTGCGCCTGGGTCCGGCATTGACATGGCAGTGCAGACAGGACTGGTTGCATCGATAGCCGACATTGACCTGCACGGTTGTCAAACTGACTCTCTTAATGGCCGGAAAATCCGTCTCGCGAAGAAGAGGTAAAGTTGCATGCATACGCTATATCCGTTGAATTTCTAACAATTGTCATCATCCTGCAAGCACGCAGGTGACTTTTCAATATACACCGCAATAAACGCTCCAAAGGGCAGTGTTGCGCCGAGCAATTTCTCGCCCAGGCGAGACAACACACCACCTCCGGACATCATAACACCGGTGGCTGTGGCAATTCGACAGGGCTCTGGATTCAAGGTTCCCGCCCATTTTGTCACCGAACTGATTTGATCCCACCTTGCCCCGGCATAACTCGGGCTGTGTCGCTTTTGCCAGTAGAGCAGACTCTGTTTATTCAATAATCCCAATAACAGGCCACGCCGGCCTACGCGCCACATTTCCCGCAGGGCCTGCTCTGGAGGCTCGACAAAACACAGGCTGGTGATTGCACTGACATAGTCGAATGAATCACTGGCAAATGGCAGGCACAAGGCATCGGCCTGCAGGTAATTAATTTCCTCACCTTGCTGCAGCGCATAGCTCAAGGCCGCTCGATTCGGGTCCAGCGCCGTAACGCTTAGCCCGGCCTCGACAAAACGTCGACTGAAATAGCCGGTGCCACTTCCAACATCGAGCAAAGTTGTATCAGCTTTCGGCCGCATCAAGCTGATTAGTAAATTCCACTCAATCTCCGCAATCCACTTACCACGAGCGGAATGGTACCAGGCTTCATATTCTGACGGTTCCATCACTGTATCGTATTACGAGTTTATAATAATCTGCTTACTGTATAACCTCGTAGCCCTCTTGATTCCAGTCCGTCATGCCACCCTTGACAATATGCACATCGGCAAAACCCTTGCGCGTCAGTAATTGGGCGGCTTTTGCCGAGCGCCGGTCCGTGCGGCAAACAATGGCAATCGGGCGCTCCAGAAAATCGGTAATCTCACTCAGCCGACTACCGAGTTCTTCAACCGGAATGTTCTTTGAGTTTGCAATACGACCCTGCTCATCACGATAATCTTTCGCCGTTCGCACATCCAGCACCAGTACATCCTGCTGCTGATCCAGTTTCTCTTTTAGTTGCACCACACCCATCATCGGACCCCGACGCAAGCGACCAATCAAGCTTGGCAAAAAGGCTACTACCGCGAGCAGCGCCAGTGCTAATAATGCCTTCTGAATCAAACCCTGACCCCCGGCCACTGCTTCCCGGCCGGCGTAGCCCAGGTAGGTATAGGCAATCGCACCCGGTAACATGAAGAGGTAAGTCGCGATAAGGTAATGGGACAATCTGATCCGCGTTAGACCCAGAGCATAGTTTAATAAATTAAAAGGAAACAATGGCACCAGACGCACGAAGGCCACAAACCGCCAGCCTTCCCCTTCCACTCCTTGTTTTAATTGTTTTAATCTGCCACCTGTTTTCTGCTCCACCCAATCCGAAGCCAGATAACGCGCGACCAGAAATGCGAGTACCGCCCCAATGGTCGCGCCTGTCAGGTTATAAAAGGTGCCCAGCACCGGACCAAATAGCGCACCGCCAGCCAGGGTCAACACCGACCCGGGCAGGAAAAATACTGTCGCAATGGCATAAATCAGCATAAACACCAGTGGGCCGGCCAGACCTGCATCCTGTACCCATTG
>CBDUOW010000406.1:0-2006 GCA_965368945.1 uncultured Gammaproteobacteria bacterium | reverse complement strand
GTGGTTTGCGCACTGAGCAAATGCTCCATGCGATACAACGCACTGACATTGGTATCCGTTCTGTCCTGGGCGGTTGTGCCGTAATACTTGGTATATAACTCATTTGCACTCAGCGCACCCATGGCTGCAGGAGAGAGGTTCGCCTTGCTGGCACTGGAATCCACATAGTCCACGCGCACGCCGACAATATAATCATTTCCCTGGCTGATACTGCCCGCATACTCACCGAACAGTCCCGGTTGTTCAATGCTCACCCCTGGCCACAAAATTGACTGGCTGATAGTTGGAAAAGTCGCAGCCACACCACTGGTGTATCGAATCGCATCACGATCATTGCCCATGTAATCCATCCCCAGAGTCAGCGCGCCACTTGCCAGCATCATGTCGCCCAGCAGGCGCAATCCGTCGGTGACTGACTCGGAGGGAACCCACATCCACATACCCGGCGGTGGTGGCCGTAAGGAAAAGTTGTCCATTTCATGGTAAACATCGGTACGGTAGACGTCTGCTTTTATACCGCTAAAACTTCCCACCTTGCCTGATTCGATAGAGAGCTTGTAGCTGTCACTGTCGCTCACCGGCGCATCCATTCTGGCACCGGCATATTTAATGTCTGAACCGCGCACGGCATCGAGATCAAACCGAACCAGGGTACCTCCATCGGTACGACCACCTATCAGCAGGTTGCCAGCGTTTGTTTTGTAGCCGGAGTGGACTTCGTTGCCATCGCCGTCGGTGTAATTCTCGGTTTGCTCCGCCGCGCTGATGGTGCCGCGTAAAAACGCTTTATTACTTCCGGCCGCAGCATCCGCAAAAGCATTCCAGATCGCACCATTGGATGCATAACCGGCACCCGCCTTACCATAGAAATTTTCACCCGCTTCGAACTCCGGTGTCGCGCGCTCATACAACACGGTACCACCGGGACCACCGGCACCATATATCAGGCTCTGCATGCCCTTGATGACGAGGACACTGTCATAGATTTCCGGTGTCGCGTAGGACGAAGGGGGATCCATCCGGTTCGGGCAACCCCCAAATATATAGGCACCGCCCAGCAGAACATTTAGCTGGTTATTTTTCTGACCACGAATGACGGGGTCGATACCATGCGTCCCCATTCTTACACCACTGACACCAGGCACTTCGAGTATCCACTCTCCCCCATCGGACGGCGTGGGCCGCAGTAAAGTTTCGATAGTTAACTCAGAGGTATTAGCGTCCACTATCTGTTCCGCTTCGACTTGAATGATTGGTAAGGTAGATTCTTCAGCATGTACTCCAGCCGCCATTGCGGCAGCAACCACGTAGAACATCGTATTCTTCATTAAAAATCCCCATGTATAGTTATGATCGATCGTTTCTGTGTTTCCGGTTTCTCGTTTATATAGCAAGGACGATGCCAGTCACTAGGGACCGATTTACGAGGGGTTTCATTATTAAATACTGAACAAACTGTCGCATATGCAACAGTTAGTTAGTAATGCGGTAAGTAATTAAAATCTGTCTTGCGTTTAACCCTGCTAATTCCCGATACTTCACCATTCAAGAATTTCATTCAAAACAATAATTTCAGAGTTTCAGTTGGAAAAAATCAGGGCGATTCATATCACCATCATGCTGTCTGTTGTGGCACATGGGGCATTACTGTTTGAGTTGGGTGGACTTTCTTCAGCGGGCAAGCGCCCAATGGCCCAACCTTCACCTATGATTTATGTACAGGCCCACTTGAATCAACCCGACAATCCTCCACAGCCTGAAACTGAACAGCAGCCTGAACCCATCACTGAGCCTGAGCCACTTGTTCAACCCCAGGAAACGAATAAGCACAAAATAACCGATCATGTTGCCAGAGAAAAAATAGCGAAAATCACGCAACAAGTTGAAACAACTTCAGCAGTCACCCAACCAGCCGCGCCGCTGCAACACAGCACCATGGCCTCGGTCGTTAAAGTACAGCAATCATATATTCTTCAGGTGCTTGAGAAAATCGAAGAACAGAAATC
>CBDUOW010000405.1:0-2010 GCA_965368945.1 uncultured Gammaproteobacteria bacterium | reverse complement strand
CTTAATTGATCATAGAAGTTTGTCAATCGCATACGCCGGCAGGGCATTTTATTCATCGTGGTCGATTCAAGCACCTCAAGCATACCGGATGCAGGAGATTCAGGATTATCCCAACTATAGGAGGCCCCATCATTCACATTTTGAAGAGTGTGAGTGATGGCGCGATCAAAATATTTCCAATCCTCATCGGAGAACTTCCGCGCCGGGGCCTGTTTACTCATGAACATCAGGTTGATTGCATATGCGTTGACTACAAACAGACTTAAAATTATTGCAAGTAAGATACTTTTGACTATTGCTGACTTTGATAGACTGTCTCTCATTTCACTCTCATCCGGTTTGGTTAAAAGTCCCTCTGTCGACCTGTCTTGAGAATCTGCGCTTACTGGAAGACCATTCTTATCATTACACTATGACCGGGAATGTTCCAGTCCATTTCTTCATAATTTTAATTTGTGTCCCATATAAAAAAACCGCCCAAGGGGCGGTTTTTCTAACCATGTGAGTATTAATCAAACACCACAAGTCCCGGTATCCC
Organism: uncultured Gammaproteobacteria bacterium; assembly: GCA_965368945.1. Lineage (GTDB taxonomy): Bacteria > Pseudomonadota > Gammaproteobacteria > UBA6429 > Thiohalophilaceae > JAHEIJ01. The sequence goes on along the minus strand of CBDUOW010000405.1, from coordinate 1,472 downwards.
AGCCAAAGAACCGGGCGTGGATTTTTCGATATAACCAAACCCCGAAAATAATTCCCAAAATGGTAAATAATGCCGGCAACGCTCCATGTCCAAGCTGTACAAATACCAAACTCGGACAAGCTCCGGTAATCGCCCAACCAAACCCAAACAACATGCTGCCTGGTACTGTACCAGGCTGAAATATTTTGTGCTGTTTGGGTATCCGTTTATTTAACAACAGCATGATAACCATCGATAATGCCACTGCACCGACAAAACTGTACATCATGCGAAGATCCCTCAGGATAAACATGCTGTGGAGTTCATCATAATCGGCAAATCCAATCCGACTCAGTACCACCCCAAACAAGATACCAACCAGGCCATATTTGAAATGTTGTTTGATACTGGATAGTTTCATTGGATCATCACCTCCATGAGCATGGACAGGAAAATGGCACTTACCATGAACACCATCGTTGCTAACAGGCTGGCCGGGATAAGTCGGGCACAACCACTCAAGCCATGTCCAGAACTACAACCCCCTGCCATCTGGGTACCAAATCCAACCATCATCCCGCCAAACAAAAGTGCCAGCCAAACTTCCCAGGGCTCGCCAAAAATTTGACTATGCACTGGGCTTAATTCATACCTCAATTCAAATTGACCTGTCAGACTTGCCATTGCGATAGCACCGATAAACATACATATCAGAAAGGTCAGATGTACCGTCCAGGGAGTGCTTGATTCGAGGTTATCCAGTGCAACTTTTTTTGTTTCCAGTGCCGCTTCCGGTTTTGACTGAAATTCCTGCAGGGCATCTTCACCAAACTCCGCCAGTGTTTCAGCCATCAAGGCGCTACTGATTTCAGCCTGATTCTGGACCAGATGCTGACTGGCTTTTTCCAGCTTACGGCTCTCTCTCCAACCAACCACTTTGGCCCAACTCCCCGACACCCCTAACAAACGCCCTAGCAGTATAAAATTAGCACAACAAACTCCCCATAATCCCAGCGCGCCTAACCACCATGGCCAATACTCAATCATTTTGGTAACCTCTCAGTAACTACGCGACTACAAGACTAACCCGCAAAGGGATTGAGTTTCTTGAGGACACTTACAATGTTGCTCCTGATTTCCTCAGGATCTTCCTCAACCGTTGTTGCGGGCAACTTTGCATAATCTTGCGGCGTCGTTGTCTTCATCTTCTGCTGTAAAATATCGATACACGCTCCACGCCCATTCGCAATTGCCATGTCCAGTGCGGTGTTACCCTCTGGATTCTTGCGCCATGGGTTACACCCATGTTCTAACATCAGAGAAACAATCTCCGCATTACCGACCCGAGCCGCGGCCATTAGTGGACTCAAACCATTGCTGGTATGGGCCGCCATTTGTGCGACACCGATTTTAATCATTGACTTGATTATAGGTACACGACCTTTTTCAATCGCATTGAAAAGTGCCGCTGCATTGATCTCTTCTCTGCTACG
>CBDUOW010000404.1:0-2017 GCA_965368945.1 uncultured Gammaproteobacteria bacterium | reverse complement strand
AAGACCTGGCAGCATTGTCACGACACGGCAGAGCAAATGCGTTGCCAACTGGCAATGGTAGGCATCCTGCCTACCGTACAGAATGACGATTTGCAGCTGGCGAACATGTCCCAGATGGAGCGCTATCGCGCCCTTAATCGTGAAGTGGTACGAATGCGCAAGGGTAAGCCGTTGGTGTTCGATATTAATGGTGAAGAACATCTGCGCGTCACCCACCGTGATGTGATGCTGGAATCAGCTACTACCTCGTTTCAGATTCATATGCAGCTAAATCCGCAACAGGCGGTGCGTGCCTATAATGCCAGTTTGATCCTGGCCGCCCCCATGGTGGCACTGACGGCCAATTCGCCTTTTTTATTCGGCAAGGACTTATGGGCCGAAACCCGTATTCCGGTGTTTGAGCAGGCGGTTGCAGTCGGCGGTTATGATGGCGCCATGTTTGGTCCGATTCGGCGAGTGACCTTCGGGACCGGTTATGCGCGCGGGTCGTTAATGGAATTGTTCCAGGAAAACCTTGAGCATTACCCGATCCTGTTGCCAGTTTCCTATGGCGAGAACAGCCCTGAGCTGCGACATTTACGTTTACATAATGGCACGATCTGGCGATGGAACCGGCCGCTGGTGGGCTTTGATGCGGAAGGCAGGCCTCATCTTCGCCTTGAGCATCGTGTCGTTCCGGCCGGGCCGAGTATGATCGACACACTGGCGAATGCGGCATTCTATTACGGGGTAGTGACAACCCTGTCTGAAATGGAACCTGCCCCCGAGAACTTTATCAAGTTTGATAAAGCGCGTGATAATTTTTATGCGGCGGCCCGCTTTGGTTTGCGGGCACAACTCAGCTGGACAGACGATAAGGTCCATGCAGTACATGAACTGCTTGAACAGCAGCTTTTACCCATGGCCGAAAGCGGGCTGATGCACCTCGGGGTGGAAAAGCATGATCGCCAGATCTATCTGGAAGTTATTACTGAACGATTGCGTACCGGCATGAATGGCACAAACTGGCAGCGTGCTTTCGTCAGCAAACACGGCGCTGATATGACGGCTCTGACGGCGGCCTATATAGAGCGGCAGGAAAGTGGTAAACCGGTACACGAGTGGACAATTTAACAGCCAAGACCATGCTGCATATCTATGACCAAATTCCCAATGGCCTGCTGGAACGGGATGCGACCCGCCTGCATGAAGTCCTGCCGGGACCGTCAATGATTCATCTGGCTGGACAGAAGTCGGATACCTTGTTTATTTCTGTGTTGCTGCATGGCAATGAAACGACAGGTTGGGAGGCCGCACGGGAGTTACTGATTAAATATAGCAAGCAGCCTTTACCCCGTTCGGTGTGCCTGTTTATTGGCAATGTTGCGGCGGCGCGGCATGGCCAGCGTCATCTCGCTGAGCAACCCGACTATAACCGGATCTGGAAATGCGATGGCGACTCTCCCGAGCATCACATGGCGCGACAGGTAATCGAGGAAGTCAGTAAGCTGGAGCTGTTTGCTTCAGTCGATGTTCATAACAATACCGGCAAGAACCCGCATTACGCCTGCGTCAACCGACTCGATCAGTCCTATTTACATCTTGCCACGCTCTTTGGTCGCACCGTGGTGTACTTCATCAAGCCTGATACCGTCATGTCGATGGTCATGGCGCCACTTTGCCCGTCGGTGACAGTGGAATGCGGCCAACCCGGGATGATAGAGGGCGCAAGGCATGTGCTGGATTATCTGGATGCCTGTCTGCATTTGTCGGCATTCCCGGACCACCCGGTAACGCCGCATGACCTGGATTTGTTTCATACGGTGGCGACGGTCAAGGTTTTGCCTGAACTGGAGGTGGGATTTAGTAACGAGAGCGACGATATTTCCTTATTACCGGATATTGATCGTTTTAATTTCAATGAACTGCCCGCCGGCACCGCATTTGCTCAAGTGCGGACCCCTGGCCAGCAGGCATTTCATGTACGTGATGAACAGAATCAGGATGTCAGTGCCCGTTATTTCGAGACCAATGGTCG
>CBDUOW010000403.1:0-2018 GCA_965368945.1 uncultured Gammaproteobacteria bacterium | reverse complement strand
GTAACCATCATCATGGGCGGTAAGGACGAACGCTTTCAGGATAGCTGGGTGCAGGGACTGCGACAAACCGGCGCAGAGGTCATCACTATTGACGGCGCCAGTCATTTTTTTGATTCGCATCACGAGTTTGACTTGCATGATGCCATTCTGTCGCAGCTTGAATAACCATGAAGATTAAAACCCACAAAATCACATTTTCTCTGCATACCCTGCTGGTATTGTTTTTAACCGGTGGAATCGTCGTGTTTGTCGGCCTGGGAGTTAATCTACTGCTCAAAGTACAGCAAGTGAACCAGGCGGCCGCATCGGAACGATTAACTAACGCCAGGCTGGAACTGACTCGTGCACTGCAAAAGCTGACGCAAGATGCCGCAGACCTCGGGTTACACCTCTCCAACTGGGATGAAGTGCAACAACAGTTATTGACGCCCACCTATTATGCCTACTGGCGCGAGCAACGCATGCAGAAAACAGGCCAACTGCCTGACTATGTGGTTGATATTGAGCTGTATAATACTGAGGGCAAGGCATTGGTTCAGCCTCATTCCAGTTCATTGCCTGATCCACTTCCGGCAAATGAAAGTTACTTTTCTCATGAGCACAATGTCACTTTTCTATATCGCTTTACCCCGGTTTATGACCGCATCGAAGCCAATAAAATTATCGGCTATACCGGCATAAAACTGGAAGTTCTGCCGGCGCTGTTGGCCCTTTACCATTTCTCCCATACCCAGGCCGACAGTATCAACACTGTTGGTTTTGCCGGGAAGCTGTCCAGCATAGACGAAATATTGCCGTACCTGGAATTTGAACCACGTCCCTCGCCGCAATCAACCAACCTGGAATCATTGATCAAGTGGAACCTGCTGCACTTTTCCATCCTGATGGCTGGCATGGTGCTGTTAATGTATTTTCTCTTTAGTTATTTCCTTAAGCGTCCACTTGCCACAATAGTGAAACAAATCAATACTCTTCGTGCCGGTAACCCCTCACCCTTACTCGAAACCCAGTTCCCGCTGGCAGTCACTGAAATTGACACCCTGAAAGAGTCCCTGGTTCGCTATCAGTTTGATCTTGATAAAGTCCATTCCAAACTGGATACGCAAAATGTGGAACTGTGGCACCTGGCACATCATGATCCGCTCACCGGCAGTTATAATCGCCGCGCCTTTGATGATGACTGGGCCAACTTGACGGAACTGTTTCAGGATCAACGCATCAGTATTTCCTACGTACTGTTTGACTGTGACCACTTCAAGGCTATTAATGACACCTATGGTCATCAGATCGGTGATGAGATAATAAAAATTATCGCCGCAAATTTACAAAAGTGTCTGCGCAAGGGTGACAAACTTTACCGTCTGGGGGGGGATGAATTCGCCGCCATCATTCTGAATACATCGACAGAGGGGGTGTCTTATCTCGCCGAGAGCTGCAGCAAGGTCATTCAGTTCTACCCTTTCAAGGATCTTGGTATCAAGGAACCAGTGGCGATTAGTATCGGGATTGCCAATGCCGAAGGTACTGACCTCAATCAATTGAAAGCATTACCACGCCATGCCGACCTGGCAATGTATTACGCCAAAAAATCTTCTCTCAAGATTCAAACCTATACGCAGCAAATGGGTGAGGATTCGTCTATCCTTTCCAGCCATATTGTCAATGCCGTATTAGCGGCAGTAAAGGATAACGAAAGAATTCTGCCCCATTATCAGGAAATACGCCGCTGCAATACGAATACGGTTTCTTTTTATGAGGCGCTGGTTCGTCTTAAAGATGTTGATGGACTGATTTATCCCGGTGATATCTTCCCGGTGATAAATCGCCATGCACTGAACGCTGAATTTGATCATGGCATTATTGCGGCCATCCAGCGCGACCTTGCAGCAAATATCATTCCTCACGGCACCGGAGTCTCTATTAACCTCTCCGCCGCCACCCTTATCCAGACAGACCTGGATCGACATATTGTTGGCCTTCTACCATACCTGCACAGCCATACTATTGTCATGGAAGTG
>CBDUOW010000402.1:0-2025 GCA_965368945.1 uncultured Gammaproteobacteria bacterium | reverse complement strand
CGTTCGGTGGCCTTGCGCCGGGCCCGTTCCCATTGACCGCTGCCCAGTTTATGCAAGGGTGCATTGTCGGGCGCGGCACCGGTATAACGGCTGATCAGGTGTAAGGAATTGACCGGCACATAAAGCTTGTCACCCCCGGCGTATTCCAGGGTTAAAAATTCGGTATCCGTTGCGCCAACATGCAGGGTTTGTAAACCGAGATAGCGGCCTACGCCGTAGTCTTCATGCACAACCGGAGCGCCGATGGAGAGTTCCGCCAGGTTGCGAATAATACTGTCCGTGTCACGCTGGGCACGCTTGCGTCGCCGACGTTGCAATACCTGCATACCAAACAACTGTGGTTCAGCGATGACCGCCAACGGCGGATCCGTTAATAGCAGGCCCTGTTCCAGGGGGGCCACGCTAATCGCGAGCTTGATGTCGCTGTCGAGAAACGCCGACCAGTTATCGACCGAAGTCGGGTGAATCTCATGGCCGCGTAACAACTCCAGCAGGTATTCGCGTCGGCCGGTCGTTTCCGCGGCAAACAATACCCGGCCTTTGAAACTCGCCAGAAAGTTTTCCAACGCTGCGGTGGGTTGGCTGGCACGCACATCCAGATTCAGGTTGGGCGGGGCAGCCGTCGCGAAGTTGATCCCCTGTGCGGTTTCCAGTTCGAAATGCTGATAATTGATCCGGGGTCTGGATTTTAATCCCGCAAAGGTATCCGGCACCGGCAGGAAGACCTCAAGCGGTGGCAAAATGGGACGCTGCTGGTCGTGCCGCAGTTGTTCATAACGTTCGCCGATTTCGCGCCAGAACTGCTCGGCTTCGGCTTCAACCGTATCGGTGGTCAGGATAAGACTGTTGTCGGGCAGATAATCAAACAGCGTGGCGGTCTGGGCATGAAACAGGCCCAGGTAATATTCAATCCCGGCCGGTGCCATGGCATTGCTGACATCGCGATACAGGTTGGAGCGTTGCGGATCACCTTCAAAGCGGGCGCGGAAGGCCTGGCGGAAACGAGACACGCCCGCCTTATCAAGCGGAAATTCCCGTGCCGGTAACAGCCGAACCTGTTCCACGGCTTCGATCGAGCGCTGGGTTTCGGGATCAAAGGTGCGAATGCTTTCAATCTCGTCGTCAAACAACTCGATGCGAAACGGCAAGCGACTGCCCATGGGGTAAATATCCAGCAAGCTGCCCCGTACCGCGAATTCACCGTGCTCCATCACCGAGGAAACACAACTGTAGCCACTGGTGGTCAGGCGTTCCCGCATGGCATCCAGCTCGAGTTGCTGGCCGTTATCCAGCATCAGGCTGTGTGCATCCAGATAATCTCGCGGCGCAATGCGATGCATCAGGGTCTGGATAGGCAATAGCAAAATACCCTGTTGCATGTTGGGCAAACGGGCCAGACACGCCAGCCGTTCAGAGATAATGTCCTGGTGGGGTGAAAAGGCATCGTAGGGCAGGGTTTCCCAATCGGGGAAATGCAGCACCGGATGCGAAGCCGCCGCGGCAAAGAATCGTAAACCGTACTCCAGTTGCTGTGCTTCGTTGGTCGTGCCGGTGACCACCAGTAAGGGTCCGGCATGCTGTTGTGCGGCACGGCTGATGGCCAGTGCGGCGCTGGCGCCATACAAATGGCCCCAGTGGTGAATGTCTCCGCGCTTTTGCGGCAAGACCGGGCGAAGCGGGCTGATACGGGTGTCCGTCATGGGAAAGCAATCAACAAAGGCGGCTAACAGGCTACAAAAGGGCGCTTATTTTAGCCTGTTCATTGCCAAGATGATATCTGCGACGCGGCAGACGGGTCAGCGAATTTCTTCGATACTATAGTGGCGGGGTAATATCGTGGGCTGAATAACGGCATAGCCCTGCTGTTGCCAGTGGACCAGTTCGGTGAAGGCGGAGGGGACCACCTCGATAAACTCCTGAAAGTCCTGCACGCTGTAACCGAAATCCTCGGCGGCGAGGCCACAGACCTTGAACTCCACGCCCAGTGAGGCGTAATAGCGCATGCGATCGACGGCATTCTTGTAC
>CBDUOW010000401.1:0-2026 GCA_965368945.1 uncultured Gammaproteobacteria bacterium | reverse complement strand
GCGGTAATCCCCCCTTGCGCTGCCACGGTATGGGACCGGGTCGGAAACACCTTGGACACCACCGCCACATCGGCTTCGGCCTGGGACAGTTGCAGGGCCGCACGCAGACCGCCACCACCGGCACCAATCACCAAAGCATCAAATCGGCGTCGGGCCAGAGTCATATTTTCACCACTGAAATCAGAATAAAGGCCACCCAGATTCCCATCGCGATCAGAAATACCGCAATACCCAGCAGGAGTATCAGGCGCAAGACCATGATGGGCATGTAATCAATTAACACATCCCGCATACCGATCCAGGCATGGATCAGCAACGAGCTGAAAAACAGGGCCACGGCAACCGCAATCACCGGATTTGCCAGCAACTCACGCCATACGGTATAACTAATGGAGTCACTCATGGCGTACCAGAGCAGCACCGCCACGATAAAGACCACCATATACACGGAACTCAAGCGTTGTAATAACCAGGCCCGCATACCTGATGCGCGAAACGTCATAGCAACATGCTTCCTATCACCAACACCATTACCACTGCCACTATCCCGAACACCAGCCAGGCACTGATGCGGGCGGCCGGCAGGTTCTCACCAATCGAGATATCCATCAGTAAATAACGAATTCCGGTAAAGAAATGATGGACCAGTGACCAAACCAACACCAGGCCAATCAGCTTCAGCCAGGGTGAGGCAAAATATGCACTGGCGCTGGCAAAGTCCTCGGGGGATCGTAGCGACAGGGCCAACCAGTAAATCAGAAAGGGAATGGCGAGGAACAGAAAGACCCCGCTAACCCGGTGGAAAATCGAAACTACCGCCATCACCGGTTCGCGGATTTTAAATAAATTAAGATACTTCGGACGCTGCGATTTTGTTAGCATTGTGTTTTCAATTCTAGTCCATATCTAATGAACATCCAGCGAACACATTTACATAGCTAGAAAGATACTGCAAATAAGCTGACCGCAGTATACTCTTAAACCCTATTTAAAATAAGCACACAAAAATGAATATCGACTGGCAGACTCTACTCGAACAACAGGGTGCAAAACTTGATGGTGATCAAGTCGTGAGCTTTGGTGACAATGACAAGGAAATGCAGGCCACCGCCAGCGGCCATGTGATCGCCGATCTCTCTCACTATGGCCTGATCGAAGCGCAAGGCGAAGAGGCCCGCGATTTTTTACAAAACCAGTTCAGTAATGACATGCGGTTGGTGAGCGAATCCCGGAGCCAGATCAGCGCCTATTGCAGTCCCAAAGGTCGCATGCTGGCCGCCTTTCGCATTTTTCAACAAGGGGAAAAGTTTTACCTGCGACTGCCGCGTTCGATCCTGGAACCGACACTCAAACGCCTGCGCATGTTTATTATGCGCTCGAAAGTCACCCTCGAAGATGCCAGCGATACCCTGGTGCACTTTGGCTTCGCCGGACCTGAAGCAAATCAGCGCCTGGCCGATATCCTGGACAACATCCCGACCGAGGCAAACGCCGTGGCCGAGAATCCTGGCCTGTCCGTGATTCGCTTGCCCGACCCGACACCCCGTTTTGAGATCTATGGTGAGTCGGAAACGGTCATCGCCTTGTGGCGCCGACTGGCACGGCAAGCCACACCGGTCGGCGCGGATTGCTGGTCCTGGCTGGACATTCAGGCCGGTATTCCGGAAGTCCTGCCTGCAACGGTGGAAGCCTTTGTGCCGCAAATGGTCAACCTGGAAGCACTGGATGGCATCAGTTACAAGAAAGGCTGCTATCCTGGTCAGGAAGTCGTCGCCCGTATGCATTATCTCGGCAAGCTTAAGCGGCGTATGTATCGCGCCCATGTCGCCAGTGATGTAGTCCCTTCGCCGGGTGACAACCTGTATAGCCCGAAAGAAACAGATCAAAGTGTCGGTAAAGTCGTCGAGGCACAGCCCAATCCGAATGGAGGTATTGATTTGCTCGCCGTCATCCAGATTGCCACCGCGGAAAGCGGTGACATTTACCTCGGCACCACTGAAGAAACGCCCCGCCTCGACTTTCAGGA
>CBDUOW010000400.1:0-2031 GCA_965368945.1 uncultured Gammaproteobacteria bacterium | reverse complement strand
GTCACCGGGTGTTCCACCTGCAGGCGGGTATTCATTTCCATGAAGTAAAAATTATCACCGCTGTCCATGAGGAATTCGACCGTCCCGGCATTGGTGTAGTCGGTTGCCTCGGCCGCGCGCACGGCGAGATCTCCGATCAGGGCGCGTTGTTCACCACTGAGTTGGGGTGATGGGGCAATCTCGATCAGCTTTTGGTGACGGCGCTGAATGGAACAATCGCGTTCAAATAAATGCACCACATTGCCGTGGTGATCCGCCAGGATCTGGACCTCGATATGCCGCGGATTGGCAATGTATTTTTCGATAAAGACTTCGGCATTACCGAAGGCTTTTTCGGCTTCGGATATGACCCGATCATAATTGCGACGCAGTTCATCGGCGCTGTCACAGCGTCGTATCCCTCGACCACCACCGCCGGATGTTGCCTTGAGCATGATGGGATAGCCGATATCCTTGGCAATGCTGAGGGCATCGTCCAGATCCGCCACATTGCCGATACTGCCCGGGGTGATGGGAATCCCCGCCTTGCGCATGGTGTCGCGGGCCTGGGTTTTATCCCCCATTTTGCGGATGATTTCGGCCTCCGGGCCAATGAAGCGAATACCGCGGCGGGCGCAGATTTCGGCCAGTTCGGGTTTCTCCGACAAAAATCCATAACCCGGGTGCAGGGCATCACAGCCGGTGGCCACCGCCAGATTTACCAGCCGATGGGCATTGAGGTAACCGGCGACTGTGTCAGGGCCCAGGCTGTATGCCTCATCGGCCTTTTTGACATGCAGGCCATAGCGGTCGGCCTCGGCGAACACGGCCACGGACTTGATACCCATTTCCGCACAGGCCCGCACGATTCGGACGGCAATTTCTCCGCGATTAGCAATGAGGATTTTTTTTATCATTGTGTTTCAACCTGCTAGGGATGCTCCGTGCCGTAAGCCCCGGCCAGAAATAGTAACCTATTTGATGTATGTGAACATCCCCAAGCTGCCATGCCGCCGGGAATGGCTCCAAAATGGTGCATATGTGACGGAACAAGCGGATTCACAAGGATTTTTTTGACAGTCCGGGGGGGCATAGCTACAATTCGCGCCTTATGTCGAAACGGCAGGAACGTTTGCCAGTCGAGGTTGACCCTTTCCGGCTCGCGGAAGCGAGGCGAATACTGGAGGGCGAGATTCCGCTGACGCTGATGAAGCGGTTATTGCCGTTGCTGGCCAATGCGGAAGGCGCGGTGCACCTTTCCCTGGAATTTGGCGTTGACACGATGGGGCTGGCCAATTTGACCGGCACCGCTCAGGCGGATCTGGAACTCCTTTGTCAGCGATGCCTGGAACCCATGGACTGGTCGCTGGAACTTCAACTGGCACTGGCGTTTATTCGGCCTGATGTGGATGAGGCCGGGATTCCGGGACCCTATGAACCCTATGTGGTTGAGTCAGTACCACTACGACTCAGCGACATGATTGAGGACGAAATCATCCTGGCCTTGCCGTCGATACCACGGCATGAACTGGCGCAATGTCCCGCCAATGAATGGCTACAGGAAGACGAGTCGGCTGCAATCGAAATGGCAGCGGACGACGAACAGAGACAGAGTCCGTTCAGTGCGCTGGCGGATTTGACTACACCCAACAAAGGTAAATGAGGCAAAGAACATGGCAGTACAACAGAATCGCAAGACCCCTTCAAAGCGTGGCATGCGTCGCTCGCACGATGCACTGACGAGCGCTGCGCTTTCCATCGAACCGAACACCGGTGAAACTCATTTGCGTCACCATGTCAGTCCGGATGGTTACTACCGTGGCCGTAAGGTTGTTGATACCAGCTCTGAATCTGAATCTGAGTAAGCAGGTTTGAATGAAGCCGGTCGATTAGACGCTGGCTGATGGCATAGCGTCATAGTATTAAAAGAATACGGGACATGGGAAACCATGTCCCGTGTTTATTCAAACTACGCCGGACACTCTATTCCTGACAAGCATGAATACAGAGAGCACAATTGCGCTGGACTGCATGGGCGGTGATTTTGGTATC
>CBDUOW010000399.1:0-2040 GCA_965368945.1 uncultured Gammaproteobacteria bacterium | reverse complement strand
ACCGGAAGATGTGCCGGTGCTGAGCGAAGAGGGTTTTGTCGTTGAGCCTGACGATTCCGAAGCCCTGTTGGCTGAGGCTGCTCTTTTAGGCGCAGCGGCGGTACCTGTATTGAGCGATGAAGGTGAAGTCGTTGAAGTGTCAGAGGACGACATCATCGTTGTTACGGAAGAAGGGCTCGCTGAGGAAGAAATGCCGGCTGAAGCAGCCATATTTGCGGACGATGCTGAATTGCTTCCACGGATTCCCCTCGTTGCTTATGGAAAGGAAGAATATCAGCCCGCCGGGGAACTGGACTACGGCATTGTTCGCAAGGGCGACAACCTGTGGACAATTGCTGAAAAACTTCGTCCTGATGATTCCATCAGTGTTTATCAGGTCATGATGGCGTTGCTGCAGAGTAACCCTGATGCGTTTGTGGATGGCAACGTGAACCGCCTGAAGGTCGGGCATGTTCTGCGCATCGAGGATGCCAGTCTGTTGACCGCCATGAGTCAGAAAGAGGCGGCGCTTGAATTCCAGGCACAAACCGAAGCCTGGGAAGGCTATCGCCAACAGGTGGCTGAAACCACGGCAACCCAACCGCTCATTGCCAGTGAATTTGAAATGGGTGAATTTGCCGAAACCGAAAGCACAGGTGAACTGACCCTGGCATCTCCTGAAGGGAGAGAATTGCAAGCCGGCGCCGGGGTTACAGATGGGGCGGTAAGCAACGATATTGTCACCCTGCAGGATGAACTCCGGCAGGTACGCAATGATGCGGGCATCATGCGGGGTCGAAACAAGGAACTGAATGACAAATTACAGGAACTGGAGGAGGAACTCTCCAGGCTGCAGCGCTCCATTACCATCAAGGATGACGAACTGGCAGCGTTGCAACAGCAGATAGCCGACATACGACAGCAACCGATGGTCGAGGCTCAAACGCCTGTCGCAGCAATGGAAGAGCCTGTTGAGGCCGTGGTTGAGCCGGAGCCGGCACCTGCGCCAGAGATAGCGGAACCACCGGCTCCAGTTGCTGAAGCAACGCCCGCAAAACCCATGCCGGCACCTCCCGTGGCGGCAGCGCCCGCCAAGCCACAAGCCGAAGAAGGTCTTCTGGACGGTATTATGGATGTGGATATGGGTGGCGTTATGGATGACGCTGTGGATACCGTGATGGGTGCGGTTGAGGTGGCGGGTGATAGCCTGTCAGGCCTGTTCGGCAATATGGCAGGAGACTCGCTGCTAATTTACATTGCCTTGCCCGTGTCGCTGGTGCTGATAATACTGGTGCTGATACTGGTGCGTCGTCGCCGTAAATCAGGTCAGGATTACCAGGAAAGTATCCTCACCGGCGGCCCTGCCAGCGTGACTGCCGGTGCGGAAGAGGAATCTGAAGAAGAATCCTCTTTCCTGAGCGATTTTGCCGTCAGTGGTGCGGGTGCGATACAGACCCAGGACAGTGAAGTAGATCCGCTGACTGAAGCCGACGTGTTTATGGCCTATGGACGCTATGAAGCCGCCGAGGAACGCCTGGCTGAGGCCATCAAGAGTGAGCCGACTCGGCCGGAATTGAAGCTGAAACTACTTGAGTTGTTCCATGCAACCAAGAACAAACCCTCGTTTGAAAACACCGCGGAAGGTTTCTTTGCCAGTTTGGGCGATGACGCGCGTTCCAATCCCATGTGGCAAAAAGTCGCAGCAATGGGTGCGGAACTGGTACCCGGCAATCCACTCTTCAGCGGTGCCGCCGACTTGCCGGATTTGGCCGCCAGCCAGGATCCGGGGATGAGCCTGTCTGATAGCCAGGTGATGGATATCGGACTGGACACAGGTGTGTTTGATGCCGCCGATATGGGATCGGCAGAACCGGCGGGCGGCATGGATTTCAACCTTGATATCGCTGGTGACACAGCATCAGCTGAGGGGGCAGGAGGGTTGGACTTCAACCTCGATATGGGTGAAAGCAGTGAAGCCGCGCCGGCGGTAGCCGAAGAGGCAGGGTCATTGGATTTTGATCTTGATTTGGGTGCTGGCAGCGAAACCGCCTCCAGTCCCGC
>CBDUOW010000398.1:0-2040 GCA_965368945.1 uncultured Gammaproteobacteria bacterium | reverse complement strand
TTCCTGCCATGGAACGGGCCACCAAGCTGCTGCTGGAGATAATGGGGGGTAAAGCAGGGCCCGTCATCGAGGTCACCGCCACCGAGCACATGCCAGTCAGAGCCACTATCACTTTGCGTGAAGCACGAATTTCACGCGTATTAGGTGCCAGTGTTCCTTCTGATACCGTCTCTGGGATTCTCTCCCGCCTTGGTATGGCGGTTAAACGTAATAAAGCGGGCTGGCAGGTCACACCACCGGCATTCCGCTTCGATTTGGGTATCGAAGAAGATCTGATTGAAGAAATCGGACGGATTTACGGCTATGACAATCTGCCCAGCAGTACCCCCAGTGTACATTTGCAAATGCCGGCGCGGCCTGAGGGACGGGTTGAGCTGGACCGTATTAAGTCAATGCTGGTGGATCTGGGTTATGCCGAGGCCATCACCTATAGTTTTGTGGACCCGAAACTGCAACAGCTGTTAGACCCTGAGCGGGACCCGATTGCGCTGGCTAACCCGATTTCCGCCGATATGGGGGTGATGCGGACCAGTTTATGGCCCGGATTGGTTCAGGCAATGCAATATAACTTGAATCGCCAGCAAAATCGGTTATCCTTATTCGAGTGCGGTCTGAAGTTTCTTAAGCAAGATTCTGAAATAAAACAAGAAATGATGGTCGCCGGGGTATTGACGGGAAGCCGTAATCCCGCCCACTGGGACATGGAATCCGAGTCCGTTGATTTCTTCGATATCAAAGGGCACGTGGAAAGCCTCTTGGACCTTACCGGGCTTGCCACGGAGTTTCGTTTTCAGCTTGAGCTGAATCCGGTGTTGCACCCGGGACAGAGTGCGGCTCTCTACCGGCATGAGCGGATTGTCGGCTGGCTGGGCGCACTGCACCCCTCGGTAGAGCAGGCACTGGGGCTCTCACAAGGGGCCTATGTGTTTGAGATCGAGGCTGCAGCATTGACTGAGGGACGGGTACCGGCATTTACGCCCGTATCACGCTATCCCTCCATTCGCCGGGATATTGCCCTGGTAGTGGATCAGGCGGTTTCGGCGGACGAAGTGATAGATTGTATTCACTTATCCGCTTCGGAGTACTTGACAAACATCGAGTTGTTTGACGTGTATGTTGGGGAAGGTATTGATTCTGGAAGAAAAAGTCTTGCTTTGGGCTTGACCTTACAGGATCTTTCGCGCACTCTTAAGGATAATGAGGTTGAACAGGAACTCGAGCAGATTTTGGGTATCCTGAATAAAAAGCTTGGGGCGACACAAAGAGAATAACAACATGGCGTTGACGAAGGCCGAACTGGCTGAGCGATTGTTTGAAGAATTGGGACTGAACAAACGCGAAGCGAAAGAAATCGTGGAAATGTTCTTCGAAGAGATTCGAGGAGCACTGGAAAGAGGCCAACAGGTCAAGCTTTCCGGTTTTGGGAATTTCGATCTGCGGGATAAAAAACAGCGCCCGGGGAGAAACCCTAAAACGGGTGAGGAAATTCCGATTACCGCACGGCGTGTCGTCACGTTCAGACCAGGACAAAAACTCAAGGCCAAAGTCGAAGCCTATGCTGGAACCCACACACAATAACGAATTGCCTCCCATTCCCGGTAAGCGCTATTTCACCATCGGTGAAGTCAGTGACTTATGCAGTGTGAAGCCCCACGTGCTGCGCTACTGGGAACAGGAGTTTCCACAACTCAAGCCGGTCAAACGGCGTGGCAATCGTCGATATTACCAGCGCGATGACGTGGTGATGATTCGCCAGATCCGTAGCCTGCTGTATGAACAGGGCTATACCATCGGTGGGGCGCGGCTGCAGTTGTCTGATAATCACCCCAAGGATGATCCTCGTAATTCCAAGCAGGTTATTCGTGAATTACGCCTGGAACTGGAAGAAGTCGCCGAACTGCTGGCACGATAATCCCTATAGCATTCCATCCTGTTGCGAGCTGGGGTAAGATAGCGCGCCTTCAAAACATGTATTTTTTCGATTATTTTTCGGGGTGTAGCGCAGCCTGGTAGCGCATCGGCATGGGGTGCCGAGGGTCG
>CBDUOW010000397.1:0-2059 GCA_965368945.1 uncultured Gammaproteobacteria bacterium | reverse complement strand
CAGGATGATCCATGCATGAATACGATTAGCAGTTATTTCGGGCGCAGGCTGGCGAGATTCCTGGAACATCCGTCACCTTCCTATGAACCATTTTCAATCACGGATACAGAGACACTTGGACGATGTTTGCAACCAGGGGATGTATTGCTGGTTGAAGGTAATTTGCGAATCAGTGTTGCGATCAAATATCTGACCCAGTCTACATGGTCGCATTCCGCGATGTATGTCGGTGATTCGCTGGATCAGAAAAATCAGCAAGGAGAGGAACTTAATCTTATTGAGGCGGATCTATCCGAGGGTGTAATTGCGGTACCGTTATCGAAATATAGTGAATTTAATACCCGTATTTGCAGACCGGTAAATCTGAGCGAAGATGATCAACAAATATTGGTTCAATTTATGCGGGATAGTTTGGGCAAGGAATATGACCTGAAGAATGTCATTGATTTAATGCGTTATCTGCTGCCGACACCGCCTGTACCGGTAAGCTGGCGTCGTCGTATGCTGGCTTTTGGCAGCGGAGACCCGACAATGGCTATATGTTCAACACTCATTGCACAGGCATATCAGCGAATACCTTATCCTATACTTCCGGATATTGAATATAAACAGATAAGGACATCTGGTTCATGCGCATATACTGAAAAAGAAATTCTGCATATTCGTCATCACAGCCTTTTTACGCCAAGAGATTTTGACCTTTCACCCTACTTTCGGGTTGTTAAGCCGACATTGGAGACAGGATTCGATTACAAAAAACTTGATTGGGCTGATTAGTAATGTGATGAGGTAGATTTAATTACGTCATCGTTACGTCTATGCGTAACCAGAAAGTATTTTTTCATTAACAGGGTAGTTTGATATGAATCCATTCCATCTGGCCATCCAGGTCCATAACATTGAAGAAGCCAGGGATTTTTATACCCATTTTATGGGCTGTACGGAAGGTCGTAGTGAGAAGAAATGGGTCGATTTTAATTTTTATGGCCATCAACTCGTTTGCCATCTTAATCCATCCTTGAATAAAGCTGAAAAAATTGCATCAATTAAAAACAGTGTAGATGGGCATGGCGTACCCGTGCCGCATTTTGGTGTTGTATTGGAGATGAAAGACTGGGAAGCCTTATCGCTGAAAATGAAGAAATTGGGTGTTAAATTCGAGATTGAGCCGTATGTGCGGTTTAAGGGGGAAGTTGGCGAACAAGCGACTATGTTTTTTTATGATCCAAGTGGTAACGCAATAGAGATTAAATCGTTCAAAAATATCGATGAACAATTGTTTGCTAAATAAGTCTAATAAACAGCATAAAGGGATCGGAGTGAGTTTTATTTAATTCATTCCGGTCCCTTTTATTAGTATTCAACTCTGCAGTACGAAAGCCTGTTCGACAGTAAAGTTACCGATGCCTTTATAATTAGTCATGGTCCAGTCATTTTGCAGCAGGTATTCAGTCATCTCCTTGTTCATAGTCGGATTGCCGCAGATCATGACGCGGTCTTGCGCGGGATCCGGTAACGGGAGGTTGAGTCTGGTAGAGAGCGCACCGCTGCGGAACAGGTCCGCACCGCGGTCGGTTGTTTCAAAAGGCTCGCGGGTGACCGTGGGTACATAGAGGAATTGTTCGCCGGTGCGCGAGGTGAGTTCATCACGGTAAGCCAGGCCTTGCTCCACGCGTGTCGTATGCACAAGAATCACGCGTTCAAAGGCTTGAAATACCTCGCCCGCACGGATCAAGGATATAAACGGCGCCAGCCCTGTGCCGGTGGCCAGCATGTAAAGGTGCCGGCCGGGTTTGACGTGATCGAGTGTCAGTGAGCCGGTGGTCTTGGTATTGATCCAGATGGAGTTGCCTTCATTGACTTGCGCCAGGCGACTTGTCAGCGGTCCGTCCGGCACCTGGATGCTGAGAAATTCAAGATGTTCATCCCGGTTAGTTGAGACAATGGAATAAGCACGCGGAATGAGCTTGCCGTCGGGGCGTAGGCCCAGCATGACAAACTCACCGTTTTTAAAATCAAATCCTTCAGGCCGTGTAGTTTTGAAGGTAAAAGTACTCTT
>CBDUOW010000396.1:0-2060 GCA_965368945.1 uncultured Gammaproteobacteria bacterium | reverse complement strand
GGTGGTTTGGCGGCGGGTTCGATCTTACGCCCTATTATGCATTTGAACAGGACGTAGTGCATTGGCACTCGATTGCCAAACAGGCATGCGAACCCTTTGGTGTCGACGTGCATCCGCGCTACAAGCAATGGTGTGATGAATATTTCTTTCTTAAACATCGGAATGAGCCCCGTGGCGTGGGCGGGTTATTTTTTGATGACCTGAATGAATGGGGGTTTGATAAGTGTTTTGCCTTTATGCAAAGCGTGGGCGATCACTACCGCGAAGCCTATCCTCCAATAGTCAGCCGGCGTAAGGATATGCCCTATGGTGAGCGTGAACGGGATTTTCAACTTTATCGGCGTGGCCGTTATGTGGAATTCAACCTGGTTTATGATCGGGGCACACTGTTTGGGTTACAAACGGGCGGGCGCACCGAATCCATCCTCATGTCCATGCCGCCATTGGTAAAATGGCGTTATAACTGGCAGCCGGAAGCGGGAACGCCGGAAGCCGAGTTATATGAAAAGTTTCTGGTACCAAAAGACTGGGTTTAATATTTCATGCAGATATTTATTGTGTTTGCAGATATGTCTCAGCGTTTCTGTAATTGTCCAGAACAAAGTTGTTAGCATTTCCGGGCTATCCCATTCAACGCCACTAAACAGGCATAGTGGATATTGCCATTTCTATTGATTATATAGCTTATAGGAGTGGTAAAACTTCGTAGCGGCAATCGCACCGACTCGTTAGCGATTAAAATCAAGTGGGCCTGCCGTTATAAGCCTGTTAGGATTGAAATATGACGCTGACAGAATTTCGTTATATTACTGCCCTGGCGCGCGAGCGGCATTTTGGCCGGGCGGCAAAGGTTTGCCATGTGAGTCAGCCGACACTAAGTGTTGCAATCAAGAAGCTGGAAGATGAATTGGGTGTCCAGTTGTTTGAGCGACGCAAGACAGAGGCCCAGCTTACCCCGGTCGGTGAACTGGTGGTGGAACAGGCTCAACGGGTTCTGGAGCAAGTCGAGCAAATTCGCAAGCTCGCAATGGAAGGTAAGGACCAATTATCGGCCCCATTACGGGTGGGGGCGATCTATACTATTGGTCCTTATTTATTTCCTCACATTATCCCTATCCTGCATGAGCAGGTGCCGCAAATGGCACTGATGGTTGAAGAGAACTATACGGCACGATTAAGTGAGAAACTGCGGCAAGGTGAATTGGATGTCATTTTGATTGCACCGCCTTTTGATGAGCCCGGTATTGTAACTTTGCCGGTATACAAAGAACCCTTTGTAATCGTTATGCCGGCGGCTCATGCCTGGCATGAGCGAGATGAGATCAATGCTGACGAACTGGCAGAGG
The DNA here is from genome assembly GCA_965368945.1 of uncultured Gammaproteobacteria bacterium. Taxonomy (GTDB): domain Bacteria; phylum Pseudomonadota; class Gammaproteobacteria; order UBA6429; family Thiohalophilaceae; genus JAHEIJ01. Next base: position 714 of record CBDUOW010000396.1, on the reverse strand, counting down.
AAACGGTGTTGATGTTGGGGGCCGGACATTGCTTTCGGGATCAAGTCATTGATATATGTCCTGCCTGTGGGCACCGGTCAGATGCAGTAGGAAGCATCAGCAGGACCCTGGAAGGCAGTTCCCTGGAGACCATTCGTCATATGGTGGCAACAGGTATGGGTGTTACTGTATTACCCTGCACAGCAGCCGGGGTAGATAGATATGCACAACGATTATTGAGTATTAAGCGGTTCTCTGCGCCCATACCATACCGAACAGTTGCATTGGCGTGGCGAAAAAGTTTTCCGCGACCCCGTGCGATTGAAGCATTACGTCAGGCAATTCTGGCTTCAGAGTTGACATGTGTTGAGTCAATATCGTGAGTACTGACGCAGAGAGATTCTGTGTAATTAAAGTTGTAACTGGAGAACGTGTGTAACCTTACTGGTATTATAACCTGGAATTCGTAGTAGCCATTACTGGCTGATATCGGCCATTTCACACTGTCTTACCTGAATCATTGAATCCCGGATAAACTTAAGTTTTGTATGTTTCAAGCAGATATACAAAAGTAGATTATTCTCAACAGCCTGAGGCTGTTACAGCTTTTCTTCGTTACTGCTTTCCTGGTCTTGTGTGGCAGCCTGTTTCAGGTCGGACAGCTTGGCATTGATATCAGCATTTAATTGTTCCGAGAGCTGAGTATTTGTGGATATGGCGCCCTGAAGGATATTC
>CBDUOW010000395.1:0-2066 GCA_965368945.1 uncultured Gammaproteobacteria bacterium | reverse complement strand
ACCACCTCGAGCCGGATATGAAGAAATGGCTGAAAAACAAACCGGCCAATGTGGTTTTTGTACGGGTACCGGCAGTGTTTCGGCCTATATGGGGTTTTCATGCCAAGGTGTACTACACAGCCGAGGTCCTGGGTGTGGTTGAACAGGTACACGATGCCATGTTCAATGCCATGCAGGTTCAGCGTCGCAAGATGGCGACAGTGGAAGAGGTCAAGGCGCTGTTTGCCGAATATGGCGTTTCGTCCGAAAAGTTTGATAATGCCTTTAATTCTTTTGCGGTGGATGCCAAAGTGCGACGCGCAACTGACCTGACCCGGCGCTATGGTATTGAAGGTGTGCCCGCCCTGGTGATTAACGGCAAGTATGTCACCGATGGCGTGATGGCCCATGGGCAGCGTGGCATGCTCGAGGTAACCGACTATCTTATTAGTAAGGAATCCAAATCAAGCAAGTGATGCAGGTATCAGTGATATTTAGCACAAGCGGATGACAGAAATAATTCATTACTAATGACAGGGATATGTCAGGCTCAGAAAGGAGACGCAGATGAAGGCCGCTGAACTTTTTGTGAAGTGCCTGGAAAACGAAGGGGTGGAATATATCTTTGGTATACCAGGTGAGGAAAATCTCGACGTCATGGATGCGTTGCTGGATTCCCCAATCAAGTTCATTACAACTCGGCATGAGCAGGGTGCGGCCTTTATGGCCGATGTTTACGGCCGTCTGACCGGTAAAGCCGGTGTATGTCTCGCGACGCTGGGTCCTGGTGCAACCAATTTGATTACCGGTGTAGCCGATGCCAATCTTGACCATGCTCCGGTAGTGGCCATTGCCGGTCAGGCCAGTACCCATCGACTCCATAAAGAATCACACCAGGTGCTGGATCTGGAACTGATGTTTCAGTCGATCACCAAATATTCATCCCGCCTGTTAACGCCCAATGTCATTAATGAAGTAGTGCGCAAAGCTTTCAAATTGGCGCAAACGGAGAAAACCGGTGCGACATTCATCGAGTTTCCGGAAAATATTGCGGAAATGGAAGTCGACGCCAAGCCGCTGCATGTAAAACAACCGGCCTCACCAGAACCGCCAATGGAAAAGGTGGAGCATGCCGCCAAGATTATCTCGGATGCCAAGAACCCCATTATCCTCGCCGGCAATGGTGTGATTCGCAGCAAGGCCTGGCAACAGCTTGCGGATTTTTCCAAACGCCTGCGTATCCCGGTGGCGAACACCTTTATGGCAAAAGGGGTGGTGCCGTTCAAGCATACAATGGCCATGGGCAGTGCCGGCCTGCAGGCCAACGACTATGTGAGCTGTGGGTTTAACAAGGCTGATGTGATTATCTGTGTCGGTTATGACCTGGTGGAATACCATCCCTATCTCTGGCATCCGACCCAGGACCGCATCATTGTTCATATTGATCAATCACCCGCCGAGGTGGATGCCTATTATTCGGTGGAAGTTGGTGTGGTGGGGGATATCAAGCACTCCTTGTTGCGTATTATGGAACTTGCAACACCTTCGACCGCGAATGCAATGCGCTCGTTGCGACAAGCCGTCATCGATGACATGAATCAGCACAAGAATGACAACAGTGTGCCGATGAAGCCGCAAAAGATTATCTGGGATCTACGCACCGCCATGGCGCTGGAAGACATTGCCATTTCCGATGTGGGTGCGCATAAGATGTGGATGGCACGCATGTTTCGTTGTGAGTTTCCCAATACCTGTTTAATTTCCAACGGATTTGCGAGTATGGGTATTGCAGTGCCGGGCGCCATCGGTGCCAAGCTGGCGCTACCGGATCGACGAATTGTGGCAGTGACGGGTGATGCGGGTTTTTTGATGAATTCCCAGGAAATCGAGACCGCCTTACGTCTTAACACACCGATTGTCATTTTAATCTGGAATGATGGCGGCTATGGCCTGATTGAGTGGAAACAAATGAATGACTTTGGGCGGCCATCAAACATTAAATTCAATAACCCGGATTTTGTGAAGTATGCCGAGTCATTTGGTGCCATGGGCTACAGAATTGAAAAGGGCGAAGATTTACTGCCGAC
>CBDUOW010000394.1:0-2067 GCA_965368945.1 uncultured Gammaproteobacteria bacterium | reverse complement strand
GGTCTGCCTTGATATGGATTGGCTGGTCTCGATCCGATTCCAGACCCCAACTGCTTTGGCTGAGCAGCATCAGGCACGTCACCAGTATTTTACCGCTGGAATACATACACGCCCGTACCCTTGGCCAGTAACTCCAGACGCCCCTCGGACATATAGACCCGCATACCCGTCCCTCTGAGCTCACTCTTGCCACTTTTAATTTTTACCGCGGCGGCGGTTTCCGCATAATCATCTTCGGGCAGGATAAGCAGATCCTGGGTATGCAAGCGGGTCGCAGGTTGCTTACCCTCGGCAGGGCGGTGCATGGTGACCTGTCCGTCCAGAAAAACCTGTCGGCCTTGATCGTAGATACGCCCTGTCTCCGACTCGACAGTCCAGGGGGGTAATTGTTGGCGATAATATTCCAGTCGTGGTGCCTGTAAGCTGACGCTTTTATTATCAGGATAGTGGTTGACGATTTCCGCCGTTAAGCGGTAGCGGGGATTGCCGTTGGCGTCCATCATGGTGCTGGTAACATCTTCGGCAAACAAGTCTGGATCATGGCGCGCTTCTTGTGGGCCACTCGTAGTCGTTGACTGGAAAGTTGTCACCAGCCAGTTGCCATAGGCAACAATAAGTAATACCACAGCCAGGATAATGAGGAACTGCAGGCGACTCATATAAGAAATGGCTTGAGTTGTGTATCGAGCGTATTCTGGGCTTCCATTATGAGATCACAGACATCGCGGGCCGCGCCCCGTCCGCCGCCGTGAGGGGTTTGCCAATGGGCATGCTGTTTGGCAAGCGGGTGTGCATCCTGCACGGCGATCGCCAGCCCAACTTGTCGCATCACCGGCAGGTCGACAACGTCATCGCCAACATAAGCGGTCTGTTCAAAGGAAAGCCCCAGCTTGGTAAGCAACTCCTTGAGAGCGGGCAGTTTTTCAAGCCGACCCTGGTAGACGTATTCGATGTCGAGACTTTCCATACGGTGTTTAACCACCTCTGATGTGCGTGCTGTGATAATGCCAACTTCGACACCACTTTTACGAAGCAGTTTCATTCCCAGCCCGTCGCGTGAATGGAAGGCCTTGTATTCCTGGCCATCATCACCGATAAACAGGCTGCCATCGGTAAGCACACCGTCAACGTCGAATACCACCAGCTTTATTTGTGCGGCCTTGGCCAGAATATCTTTCATATCTGTTCTCTCTTGCTGAATACCCTAGACTACGCCGGCCCGTAACAGATCATGCATGTTGATTGCGCCAATCAGGCGGTGTTGCTCGTCCACGACAGGCAGGGCATTGATGCGTTTAGTGTCCATCAGTTGCAGGGCTTCGGCTGCCAGTTGGTCAGGACGGATAGTTTTGGGATTCTGGATCATGCAGTCGGCAATATTGAGTTCACGCACATTGACTTCCCCGTGGTCCAGAACCCGACGCAGATCGCCGTCGGTGAAGACCCCCATCACCTGCTCATCAGGACCGGTGATCACCGTCATACCCAGCCCCTTTTGCGTCATTTCCACCAGGGCATCACTCAAGCTCGCAGCTTCGCTGACCCTGGGTATTCCCTCACCAGTGTGCATAATGTCCTGCACGTGAAGCAGCAAACGTTTGCCGAGTCGGCCACCAGGGTGGGAGAGGGCAAAATCATTGGCCGTAAACCCACGTGACTCCAGTAATGATACGGCGAGGGCATCCCCCATGACCAGGGTTGCCGTGGTGCTGGATGTTGGGGCCAACCCCAATGGACAGGCTTCCTTATCAACGCTGACGTCAAGGTGTACATCCGCTTCTTCGGCCAGGCGCGAGTCAGGATTACCAGTCAGGGCAATCAGCGGAACACCCAGACGTTTAATCAGGGGCAATATGGTCAATATCTCGTCAGTTTCGCCAGAGTTGGAGAGGGCCAGCACCACATCCTGTTGGGTAATCATCCCCAGGTCACCATGGCTGGCCTCACCGGGGTGGACAAAAAAGGCGGGTGTGCCGGTACTGGCCAGGGTAGCGGCAATCTTGCCGCCAATATGCCCCGATTTTCCCATCCCGGTAACCACGATGCGTCCCTTGCAACCTAGCATGT
>CBDUOW010000393.1:0-2075 GCA_965368945.1 uncultured Gammaproteobacteria bacterium | reverse complement strand
AACTGCTCCTGCTGGAGGACGAAAGACAATGGGAGGCTCTGGCAGAACATAAAGAGGAATTGCCGGCGATACAACGATTCGTCATTCATCTCAGCAAGCAGGCTGAACCGAGTCCCCCGGATGATCGCGTAGTCACGGCCGAGTCCTGGCTTCCAAAGACCCCTTCCCTGTTGCACGAGCGCGGCGGGGATCCCCATAAGTTAGCCAGTATCGTCTATACCTCCGGCACTACCGGACGCCCCAAGGGGGTGATGTTGAGTCACATGAATATCCTCATGATCTCCCAGGCCTCGATAGAAGCGCTGCTGGATAAGGAAGGTCAGCACACCATGTTGTCGTTCCTGCCACTGTCGCACACTTTCGAACGCACCTGCGGTTATTACGTCGCGATGATGTGTAACATCACGGTAGCCTATGCCCGCTCCATTCAGCAGCTGGCGGAAGACCTGCAAGCCATTAAGCCCACTATCCTGATTTCAGTACCCCGCATTTTTGAGCGGGTTTATGAGCGCATCCATGCGCAATTGAAAAAACAGTCCCTGCTTCATCGTATGCTGTTCAAACTGGCCATATCGGTTGGTTGGCGACGCTTCGAGGCAACTCAGGGTCGTCGTCACCGTACTCCCGTGTTGTTGTTATGGCCCTTGTTGAATCGCCTGGTCGCCAGTAAGGTCCAGGCCAAACTGGGAGGTAGTCTGTACCTGGCTGTCAGCGGAGGTGCCGCCCTGCCCGCCCCGGTAGCCCGTACCTTTATTGGTCTTGGCCTGAATGTTATTCAGGGCTACGGCATGACCGAGACCAGCCCGGTTTTGACCGCGAATCGAGTAAGCGAGAATCAGCCAAGCAGTGTTGGCAAGGCCCTGCCGGGTGTCGAACTGCGCATTGGCGATAACGATGAACTATTAGCAAAGAGCCCGGGAGTGATGATGGGCTACTGGAATAATCATCGTGCTACCAGCGAAACAATCACCACCGATGGATGGCTCCATACGGGTGATAAGGCCGTCATCAAGGACGACTTCGTCTACATTACCGGCCGCATCAAGGACATCCTGGTCATGTCGAATGGGGAAAAGATCCCGCCTGCCGCTATGGAAAGCGCGATCGCGCTGGAGCCTCTGTTTGATCAAGCATTGCTAATCGGTGAAGGTCGACCCTATCTCAGCGCCCTGGTGGTTCTAAACAGTGAGGAATGGTTTCCGCTGGCGCGGCAACATAACCTCGATCCGTTTGAAGAAAAAAGCCTGGCAGACAGGCATCTTCACAGTAGTCTGTTAAAAAATATATCCGAAGCCCTGCATGACTTTCCCGGTTACGCCAAAGTACGCCGGGTCACGCCATTATTGGAGGCCTGGACGGTAGACAATGATTTATTAACTCCTACACTGAAAGTAAAACGGGCCAAAGTTATAACTCGTCATAATAGCTTGATTGAGCAAATGTATGCCGACTGAACTTTAATGTCTGATAAGCGAACAATGATGTGTGCCAAACAACGAGCGAATATTTGGTGCAGTCCATCACACAGAAAAATGGACAGAGGGGTTAGACGCAATGAAACTTGAACTCGAGCCAATCGAAGGCGAGAAAATCCTTACCGAGGAAGAAAAGGAGCGCCTGAAGCGGCGAACACGTCCTATACCCCCGGATGCCCTGGACCAATTCAGTGAAGATGAAAAAAATAAGATAAAGAGCTTCTTAACCAAGTTGATCATACTGACTGAGCACGTCGATCATGATATGCAGCATGAAGACCAGTTTGATGATTTCGAAGAACACATATTATCACTAAATAAGGCGCGCCAGGCGATATTCGAAAACCCCAGTCCGTCATTAAAAAAATTCATCGATCTGCTCGAGTTATGCCCGAGCGAAGCGTGGAAAGAATTTGAGGCTCTGATTGCTTTTCTTCGAGAAGAAGATCTGCGCCACTATCACGAAGCCGCGCAAAAATCCGGTATCGAAGCAGCGGCTGACAACCCGTTTCTGATGCAGGCCGAGAACAATATTGAGGCCGAACACAAGGAACTTGAAATGAAGGCCCGCATCACACCGAAAGAACTCGAGATACTGAT
>CBDUOW010000392.1:0-2076 GCA_965368945.1 uncultured Gammaproteobacteria bacterium | reverse complement strand
TGGCGTCCGCCTGCTCCATGTCACGCCGATCCGCTTCCAGTGAATCTGACAATTTCCTTTGTCTGGCACGGCGCTCTGCATCAGTAAGCGATTCTTGCGGTGATGCGTTACCCGCGGAGGCAGGAGTACGTAATTGATACTCCGGCGTATCCTCGCTGGGTGGCTTGTCGCTGAAATGCACCCGCCCCTGTTCATCTGTCCATTTATAGACTTCTGCCTGGGCTGGCAGTGCCAGAAGTAAACCAATTGTCAGAGCTATGTAGTAACAGGCTCTCAATGTTAACTCCGTCCCTGTATCAATCGGTCCAGCCGTAGTCGACAACGCTCGTCAAACAGGCGTCGCGCGCCGATCCAACTGGCGGCTATGGTTGCAAAACCGGTCCCCGCCGCAATCATGAACATGATCAGGATCTGGTATTTCACCGCTTCCAGTGGCGGAGTGCCCGACAGGATCTGCCCCGTCATCATTCCGGGAAGGCTGACGATGCCCGCCGCCGCCATGGCGTTGATGATGGGAATCATGCCGACCCGCACACTTTCGCGGGTGATATCGCCTATGGCAACCCGCCACTCCTGTCCGAGGGTCAGGCGTGCCTCAATCACGCCCCGCTGCTGCCAGGCGCTGGTGGTCAGACGATCCAGTGCCAGCGACACCCCGTTCATGGTATTGCCAAGCATCATCCCAAGCAGGGGGATTGCATACTGGGGCGCATACCAGGGATCGGTGCCGACAATCACCAGCAGGGCAAAAATAGTGGTCGCAAAGGCCGAGACGAACATGGACAGGGTCCCCAGGCCATAGCCCCAGAGCCCGCCAAAACGCCGATGCTGGCGGGCCATGACTTCCCGCCCGGCGACCAACAGCATCACCATGGCCAGCAAGCTCACCCACACCAGCTGGACATTGGCAAACAGCGTATTCAGCACCAGGCCGATTAACATGAGTTGTACGGTGGTGCGTAGCGCCGCGACCAACAAGCGCCGCGCCACACCCAGTTGCATCATGATCGACAGGATGGCGAGCAACACCACCAGGCCACCGGCCAGGATTAAGTCCAGCGGCGTTAAGGTAATCACATTCATAGCGTGACCTCCTGTACCACACCGGCATCGAGTCGCAGGACGCGATCCGCGACCCGTCGAATCTGTGCTATATCATGACTGACCCAGATCACCGGCGCCTGATGCTGCTGACGATACTCGCGAATCAACCCCTCGGCATTGCCCACATTGGCGGCATCCAGGCTGGCAGTGGGTTCATCCAGCAACAGCGCGTGCGGCTTATTGGCCAACAGGCGCAGCAGCGCCAGGCGTTGTTTCTCGCCTGTCGATAAGCGTGAAATCTGCCAGTCCAGCACTTGTGGCTCAAACCCCAGTTGCCGGAACGCATCCGAATCGGCATCGGCAAAGTGGTCCCCGACCCGCTCAGACCACCAGTGGCTTTCCGCCGGCAAATAACCGACTTGCTTGCGCCACTGGCTGGGTTTCATCTGACTACAGTCAAGCTCATCCAGGCGGGCATCGCCACTATGGGGAATCAAGTCTGCAATGGCCCGCAATAACATGGACTTGCCGGCACCGGAGGGTCCGGTGAGACAGACGCATTCCGCAGCATGCACGGCAAAACTGACCGGTTGTAACGCCAGGACCGCAAGATCATGAACTGCTAAGGTACTCAGCTGGTGCTTCCTTGGTAATATCCCTAGGGAGTGTGTCGTTGAGACTACACCATCTACTGGTCTAGTATTCGGCAAGTTTTATCCAATTATAACGAGAAGGAGACTTATATGTCTGAACCAGTTTGCGCGCAGAAGACACCCTACGCCATGGAGTTGGAAGCAGGGGATTACTGGTGGTGCAGTTGCGGCCGCTCGGCCGATCAACCTTTATGCAACGGCTCCCATAAAGAGACGGATTTTGAACCCCTGAAATTTACCCTCGCGGAAAAATCCAAAGTCTACCTGTGTGGTTGCAAGCAGACTAAAACCCCGCCCTACTGCGATGGCTCCCATAATGACTTGTAAAGTGACTTAAGTTTCAAATAAAAAGGGCGCCCGCAGGCGCCCTTTTTGCCAT
>CBDUOW010000391.1:0-2078 GCA_965368945.1 uncultured Gammaproteobacteria bacterium | reverse complement strand
CGCGAATATGGATGTCGGGTTTGTCGCGGCAGGCATCATAACGCAAATGCCCGTTTTCAAAGCGGAACGGCAGGCGGGTATCCGAGTCCAGAATCGTCAACCACAAGCGTTTGCCCTCCAACGCTTCGAGTCGACGGCTGATTGTCTGGCCTTGCAATAAATGATTACAGGCCAGGGCGGTAGCCCGTCCATGCAGAGGTTCGGGGACCACGTTTAGAAACAGTTGTAAGGCACTGAAGCCGAACGTCATGTCATTTACCGGTATCGAGGAAACAGGTAGTCAGCCTAGAGATTCACGATCAGGCTCGCGTTGATCCGGATCAATTACCCAAACAAAAACGCCCGCAAGATACGGGCGTTGTATTCAGGGCATTGGCCTTAAATCGTCTGGTAATACAGGTTCTGCGGATGGTTTGCCTGGGCAAAGAAGAACCAGCGTTCAAACAGCAGGCCGACGTATTGCACCGTAAACGCCAACAGCAGTAACAGCACGCTGTCCGCCTGCATTCCGGCGACAAGCAATATGACCGGCACAGGGAACACCAGTACCAGGAAAATGTACTTGACGGATTTCAGAAACGCCGCGGTTTTGCCGTGGAAATATTCCCGGGTGTTGTAGGAACCGCCCATCATGCCCATGGCTTTCTGTTGTATCTGGTTGTGGCGCACACCAATCGCAGTCTGCACCGTTGAGACGGCTTTGAGATTGGCATTGCGATACAGCGATAGCCCACGGGTAATCAGTCCGGCCACGGTAAGGATAATGGCCCAGCCACCATAGAAGCTGACCAGGGTGGGGGCGTTATAGGCGGCGATGGCGGTGGCCAGGGTAAAGCCGGAAGCTCCGCCCAGCAGAATGTAATTAAGAACAGTCAGGGAACTGGCCCATTCCTGCAGGAACTTGATGCTGGCATAGATCATGGCAGTGCACAGGTACAGCAGAAATACCGCCACTGAGGCCATGGCGCCGATGATCAGTGTGACCTGGCCGGGCAGTTGATTGCCAAACAGATCCACTTCCAGATTGATCCAGTGAAACATCCCATAGAAAAACACCAGCCCCATGGCGATGGGCAAGACGATGACTTCCCGTGACAACCAGGACGTGCGCCACATGCTGGCGGCACGCCAGGCGCGCTCGGGATGACCGAGATGAAAGAAGGATGCCATCAGGCCACCAATGAGCAATGCCACGGCGAGCAGACTGCCGATGATGTAGAAGCTGCTGTGTTGTGAAGGCAACAGGTTGACGGCGGAATAGGTCTGACCACTGAACAATGCCAGAAACAGGCCCTGACCGGTGCCGATCAGGGTGGTCAGTAAAATGACGGAAAAAGCGGGATGCATAAAAAATTCTCCGAATTTTTAAGTTACGAGGTACGAGGGCCGAGTGACGAGGAAAAAAATATAAATGGTCTTGTCACTCGTAACTTATCCCTTGTCCCCAGGTCCTGGTTACATCAGCCAGTCGTCGAGCGTGATGTCGGTACTGGTTTCGTGGCGGATATCCTCTTTCTTGAGCGGATTGTCCACGCGTACCAGTTCATCTTCATGAATGTGTACCTTGGTCTTGCGCCGCGGCAGGTAATGGTTGGCCGGCTTGGTGCCCCATTCAGGCATGAGCTGGTAACCGCCCTGTTCGCGAATCGCGAGCGAGACTTCCGACTCCGGATCATGCACGTCACCGTAGAGGCGGGCATTGGTCGGGCAGGCCAGGACGCAGGCCGGTTTGCGTTCGGCTTCCGGCAGGGTCTCGTCATAGAGACGATCCACGCACAAGGTACATTTCTTCATCACCTGCTGCTGCTCATCCAGTTCACGCGCGCCGTACGGGCAGGCCCAGGAACAGTATTTGCAGCCGATACACTTGTCATAATCCACTAGCACGATGCCGTCCTGTTCACGCTTGTAACTGGCGCCGGTCGGGCAGACCGGCACACAGGGGGCGTCTTCGCAGTGCAGGCAGCTCTTGGGGAAGTGCACGGTTTCCGTATTGGGGAAGGTGCCCACTTCAAAGGTCTGCACCCGGTTGAAGAACGTCCCGGTGGGATCCCTGGTAAAGGGGTTGTCATCAAACA
>CBDUOW010000390.1:0-2085 GCA_965368945.1 uncultured Gammaproteobacteria bacterium | reverse complement strand
CGATTTTGATCATATGGCCGAACAGCTTCAGGTATTAGTGACGGCTCAGAGACGGTTGTTACACGATGTTTCCCATGAATTGCGCTCACCTCTGGCACGGCTGCAGGTAGCACTGGGCCTGGCTCGCCAGCAACCGGGGAAAATTCCCGACGTACTGAAGCGTATCGAACGTGAAGGGGAACGACTGGATGAACTGGTCGGTCAGCTGCTCACCCTGGCGCGGCTGGAAAGCGGAGTCAGCGAAGAAACCAAAACGGATGTGGATATGCGCGAATTACTGACCGAGGTTGCCGAGGATGCGCGCTTTGAAGCCGAAGCGCATGGGCGAGATGTCAAACTGGACATTCAGGATGAGGCGGTAGTACAGGGGCGCGCCGAGTTATTACGGCGAGCGTTTGAAAACATAGTACGTAATGCAGTGAAATATACGGCCGAGGGTACGACTGTTGAAATTCAGGCTTACTATGATAAGGCCGCGCAATTCTATATGGTCAGTATTTGTGACAAGGGCCCGGGTATTGACGAGGCACTACAGAAACGTATTTTTGAACCCTTTATCCGGGCCGGAGATGGAGCAACCGGCGGGCGCGATGGGTATGGCCTGGGACTCGCAATTGCCAAGCGCGCCGTTGAAGCGCATGGCGGTGGGGTGACCGCCAGCAACAGTACGCCAGGAGGCTTATGTATTACAGTCCATCTGCCGTTGGATGCCGCTACGGCACAATAAACTCTACGAAAACTAGAAGGTGACCTCTTTGAGTTTGATGTCTGTGCGGCCGATGTAATCGGCCTTGCCGCTGACCTGCAGCAATACCCGTGTTGCCGGATCCATATAGAGGTCGATATCACCCTTCAGGCCCAGAAAATCGAAGTCACCCGCATCCGCGGGGTCGAGGGCCACGGCATTCATCGTGATATGCAAGGTTTTGTTTTCACCCTGGACCGTCTGTTTCTTGCCGCCCTGGTTGGATTTGTAATTGGTTTCGATTTCCTTGTAGTCGACAGCATGCAACTTTAAGCTGAAGATGCCGTGCTTGGTGAAAATATATTCTTCGAACTTATCGCCGGGTTTGTTTATGCTTGAGGCGGAAACCAGGTAATACAGCGCCGTGGGTTCAGCAATAATTCCTCCCTTTGGCGGAAGCTTGTTAAAGGTTTTGGCGCCTTCACCTTTCTGGGTCCATTTGTTTGGGGGCAAATCTTCTTCGCCTTCCTTGGGTTTTACTTCAAGCGAATAGTAACCGTCTGTTAAGATCCTGTAGTTTTTGACTCGTTTTTTACTGCCGGTATCTGTCTGCGTACGTTGAAAGGCGGTGCCACTCGGATCAAACCATAGTTTGATTAACGACTTTCGCCCCATGATTTTTGAGTCCAGATCGATACGATAAGTGGGGTCCACTGCCGGCATGACGCCTGTGCCTTTGCTCGGTTTGAGCAAGGCGGACTTTGAGTCTGCCTGGGAAATCTGGTTAAGGGTGTACTTGACATTGACAGAGAAAAACAACACGGAGGCTTTGTAGTGCAGGTTCTTCCACTTGACCAACGCTGGGTCAAGCTTGGTATCCTGTGCCTGGGTTAATAATGGATAGCTGTTTAAGCCGATAAATAGCGTGAGAAGCAGGGTTTTTAGTTTCATCATGAAATTGTTCTCAGTGAATTCAGTTTATTTGCATTGTATGTCTGCCAATGTACAGTTTTGACATGTGAGAGACAGTTTGGTTCCAGATCCTGATGTATGATTATAGCCATCTGAAACAATGATGCCAGTGGTTCGTTACATCTGGAATAGATTGATTATACTTGAGATTACTAACCAGGACAGATAGACATTTATGACAGAACCAGATCAACCAACTCGCCTGCGTTCGGAAACGCTTTATTCCCCGGCACTTTACTTGAAAGAGCTGGAGGTGACTGAGGATATTGGCAGTCGTGGCAGTCGTTTACTAAGTGGCACGCGGATCAAATCGATTGTAATTCCAGTGATTTTCTGGATGTTGAGACATTTGCCACTATTTATGGTCTTGCTGCCTATACGATTGATTATCGGTCTGACGCGGCTATTGTATGGCTGGCGTAACAACC
>CBDUOW010000389.1:0-2089 GCA_965368945.1 uncultured Gammaproteobacteria bacterium | reverse complement strand
GGGGTGGTGAAACCACGGTGCAGTTACCCCCGGAGCCGGGTCGCGGCGGTCGTAATCAACATCTGGCGCTGGTGGCGGCACGGCAGTTGACGGGTCGTGATGATCTCTGGTTCCTGGCGGCCGGCACAGATGGCACCGACGGGCCAACGGCGGATGCCGGTGCCCTGGTGGACGGCGGCACGATTGAGCGGGGTGAAGCCGAGGGTCTCGATGTCACGGATTGTCTTGCCCGGGCCGATGCCGGCACGTTTCTCGAAGCCAGTGGCGATCTGTTGCATACCGGTCCCACCGGCACCAATGTGATGGATCTGGTTCTGGCCTGGAAGGCGGAGTAAACCGGGAGCGATTAAACCGGTATAATCGTTGTGATGCAGTCCGGAAATCTTTTTAGTCGTACCCACCTTTGTCTTCAGCACGCCGATCCTGATCAAAAGCGCAGTTGCGTGACGGAACTGGTTGAAGCCTGGCATGGTAATGCGCTGGATATGGAAACCGCTCCGCTTGAACCTATCAGCCAACCGGGGCGACCGGCGCGACCACGTCTGGTCTCGCCCCGCGATCTTCCCCGACGCAAGTTAACCAGTCCGGAAGGGCATGCGGCGCTGATTCATTCCATTTGTCATATCGAGTTCAATGCTATTAACCTGGCACTGGATGCGGTGTACCGCTTTCGGGATTTGCCCACCGATTATTATACCGACTGGTTACGCGTCGCGAAGGAAGAGGCGTATCACTTTGGCTTGTTACGCGATCACCTGCGCAGTCTGGGTCATGACTATGGCGACTTTGATGCCCACAATGGCCTGTGGGAAATGGCCGTCGATACCGCGCATGATCCCATGATACGCATGGCCCTGGTGCCACGTGTGTTGGAAGCCCGCGGCCTGGATGTCACACCGGGAATTATGCACAAGCTGGCTGAGATCAGTGATGAACAGGCAGTCGAGATACTTAAAATCATTCAGCGTGATGAAGTCGGGCATGTGGAAATCGGCACCCGTTGGTTTCGTTACTTGTGTGAACAACGTAAGCTGAAACCGGAACAAACATTTCAGGATTTGTTATCCCAATACATGAAAGGCAATATCAAGGGTCCGCTGGATCGCGAGGCGCGACGGCAGGCGGGCTTTACTGAAGCAGAACTGGATTATCTGGAAGGAGCAGGATGAAAACTATAATAACAAACGGTGTAACGCTGGCATTAATCACAATTATTTTAGCCGGCTGTAATCAGCAGCAAGACACGACAGAACAGAATACGTTGGTACCGGAAAGTGGTGTCACCCTGCTGAATTTTGTCGAGCAGGAAAGAGGGGTGGAACCTTACCCGACACGTTTGATCGTGACGGAGAATTATTTACGGTTTGATGATGGCGAAAGCTCAGCGGATTTTGTACTGCTGGACCGCAACAAGGATGTGATTTACAGCGTTAACAGTGAGGAACAAACGGTCATGGCGGTACATAAGAAACAGCTTGAAATAAAGCCGCCATTTGAACTGGAACTAACTCACAAGCAGTTGGATGATTTACAAGGAGCTCCTGATATTGAAGGCATCCAGCCGCGACACATCGTGTTCAGTGCCAACAACGAACAATGTTATGAGGTGATCGCGGTGCAAGGCCTGTTACCTGATGTGGTTAGCGCCATGCAGGAATTTACTGATCTGCTAGCCAGCGACAGCAAGGTGACCTTCAATACCCTGCCGGCCGATCTGCAAAAGCCCTGTGATATTTCCATGAATACCTTTGCCGCCGGACGCCATCTTGCCTTTGGGTTTCCGATTCAGGAGTGGAGTGCCAATGGTTCAGGTCGCGCACTGGTGGATTACCAGTTGGACTATGAGCCGGATGAAAGCATGTTTATCTTACCTGCTGATTACAATCACTTTACTGTGCAGGAATTCCGTGAAGGGAAAGTGTTACGCTCAGAATAAAAGTGTGGCCATGGTTTGGTTTCGCCATGCGAAAAGGAAAGAGTTTTATTTTACCGGACATGCACGTAACCATAAATTGGCTACATGAAGGTCTGCTTTCGACTGCGGTTTCAACCGGTCGATGCAACACATTGGCCAAATCGTTCAGCAGGT
>CBDUOW010000388.1:0-2093 GCA_965368945.1 uncultured Gammaproteobacteria bacterium | reverse complement strand
AGGTCGCGGATTCCCACATGAAAGAAGGCAAATGCGGCGAAGGTAAATGCGGCGGTGCCAAAAAAGACACCAAGGAAGGCAAATGCGGCGAAGGTAAATGCGGCGGTGCCAAAAAAGACACCAAGGAAGGTAAATGCGGCGGTTCCAAGAGCAGCACGGAAGGCAAATGCGGCGAAGGTAAATGCGGCGGCGCCAAGAAAGAAAGCAAGGAAGGCAAATGCGGCGAAGGTAAATGCGGCGGCAATAAGTAAGCCCGGCATAGCTACATGAACGCGAGTCAGTATCCCGTTCATGGCGCCGGTCTTGGTCTACGGCGGACCCTCATGGGTCCGCTGACTGACCAACCCCCCTCCCAGGTTGGCTTCTATGAAGTCGCACCGGAAAACTGGATGGGGGTAGGCGGTAACCAGGGGAAGGCTTTTCGCGCCTTTACCGAGCGCTACCCATTCCTCTGCCATGGTCTTTCTCTGTCGATAGGTAGTCCGGCCCCGCTGGATGAGGCCTTTCTGCATCGACTGAAGTCGTTCCTGCGCGAACATAATATTCGCATTTATTCAGAACATCTGAGCTATTGCAGCGACGATGGGCATTTGTATGATCTCATGCCCATCCCTTTTACTGAAGAAGCGGTGCATTACGTGGCACAACGTATCCGGCGCGTGCAGGATATTCTGGAACAACCCATTGCCATGGAAAATGTCTCTTATTACGCCGCACCGGGAAAGGAGATGGATGAAATTGAGTTCCTCAATGCGGTACTGGAAGAGGCCGACTGCCAGCTGTTGCTTGACGTAAACAATATCTACGTCAATAGCGTTAATCATCATTATGATCCGCTTGCCTTTTTGCACGCCTTACCGGCAAAACGCATCAGCTACATACACGTCGCCGGCCATTACAATGAAGCCGAAGACCTTATTGTCGATACTCACGGCGCCGATGTCACCGACCCGGTATGGGAACTGCTGGATAAGACCTATGCCCGCTTTGGTGTCATCCCTACCCTGCTGGAGCGTGACTTTAATATACCTCCCCTGGCTGAACTGTTAACGGAAGTCGACAGCATCGTATCGATCCAGTCCAAACACCAACAAGATCATGACGCCATTGCACAACAAGCCTGACGAAACCGATTTCAAGCAAACGCAGTACGCATTTGCCGCGCATATCCGCGATCCTCAACACCACCCCTGTCCGCAGGACGTGGAGGATCGGCGCATGAATATTTACCGCGAATTGTTTTACAACAACGTTGAAGGCTTCATGGCCAGTAGTTTCCCCGTGTTGCGCAAAATCATGGATGACGAGCAATGGCATGCGCTGATTCGGGATTACTTTTCAAACCATAAGGCCAGGACCCCGTTATTTCCGGAAATGCCGCGGGAATTTCTGCAATACCTGCAGGAAGAACGCGAACCTCGGGACAGTGATCCCTCATTTCTGCTGGAGCTGGCTCACTACGAATGGGTCGAGCTGGCGCTGTCACTGGCTGACGAGGAAATCGACAGTAATGACATTAATCCCGACGGTGATCTTCTGGAAGGACATCCCTTACTGTCATCCCTGGCATGGCCACTACAATATCACTATCCGGTTCACCTAATAGGACCAGATTGCCAACCAGAAAACCCACCCGAATCACCAACTTTGATAGTCGTATATCGAAACATCGACGATAACATCGGTTTTCTGGAAATTAACGCGGTTAGCGCCCGACTCTTACAATTATTGAGCGAAGACGACGAACAAACCGGTAGAGCCTTGCTTGAACAAATTGCGGCTGAAATCAATCATGCTGTTCAAGAGGCGGTGGTGCAGGGCGGACTAGCCATATTACAGGACCTGCGGAAGCGAGATATTATACTCGGCACTCGGAACACTGCGGACTGATAAATACAATAATCCTCGTCATGGAGATGTATCATGGAAAAAATTCTGCAACTACAGGCGCTGCTCGATAGAACCCGTGCCTTTGACTTTCTAGCTCCGCTGGCTTTACGGCTTTATCTGGCACCGATTTTCTGGATGGCAGGTACTAGTAAATTCAGCGCCTTTGAGGACACCGCCGCCTGGTTCGGCAATCCGGACTGGGG
>CBDUOW010000387.1:0-2099 GCA_965368945.1 uncultured Gammaproteobacteria bacterium | reverse complement strand
TATCGGTGGACTTTATGGTTCCGGTAATCGATAAGAATGGAAAGTCCGTTCATTTGCCAACCCACGCACTGAACAAGTATGGCTATAACATCAATTTCGATACGTCGGGAAGATATGATGCTTTCCAAATTGATTATGAAGCGCTTGGCGCTCATCTGGTTGCACTGCATAAGTCAGCCAACGCACATGGAATCGGGATCTGGCGCGTGCTTTTTGATCCCCGGTTACAACCGTTTCTTTACAAGACCAGTTACGGAGACTACATAAAGAAGAATATTAAAATCCCCATCAGGCGATCATGGGTGAGACATGATGAACACTATCATGTTGATTTCACAGTCGAGTGCAATCCACTGAAAGAGATAGTGCGATGAATCTTTGAACAAGCAGTACAGGTGTTTGACCACACAAGGAGGATGTAATGCTTAAGTTGGACAGTAAAGGAGATGATGTACGTACCTTGCAGGAGAACCTGCTGCGGCTGGGATACAAGCCGGGTGCGGTTGATGGTCATTTCGGGGAAAAGACCGAAGATGCGGTAATCCAGTTTCAGGAGACGGAAGGACTTTATGCCGACGGCGTATTTGGTCCACGTACTCTGGAGGTAATGGAGCAAGCCCTGCTTGAGTTGACACTGGAACTCCAGTCACCGGGAGTTGATTCGGTGACCGCAAGTCCGGAGCGGCTTCCCTTTGTGCGAGTTCCTGCGGATACGTATCGTGATGGGTATGACCGTTTTTTTCTTCGCGCCGATGTGGCGGAGGCCTATCTTCGAGTCAGGCAAAAGGTCGTCGAGGCGGGGGGCAAGCTCACCAGCTCGGGGGCACGCCGTTTGCTGACCGCCCGGGTCAGCCCGAGTCGCAGCGCCACTTCCTTTCATTACACCGGGCGGGCCCTGGATTTGCACGTTGGTAGCGGGATGGAAAGCCCGGGGCGGGATCCTTTCGTGATTGCCAGTGATGGCGACAGGTACTGGCGTGTCTACGCGCGGGCAGCGGGCGGCGAGAACATGGAAATCGATGCCGCCTCATATAACTCCCGCCAGCGCTCCCGCAAGATTAAGGGCCGATTTCTGGATCTCACTGCACTGTTTGAGGCAGAAGGCTTTGCACGCATCAGGGCACGCAAGTCATTCTTTACCGGGGGCACCTGGCTGGGTGCGGAGTGGTGGCATTTTCAGTATGAAAAGGGCCTGGAGCCGGGCGTATCTACCTTCGGTGACGAGTTATTACGTGTTTATGCGGAGGAAACATTACGTTCGACACCACCATGGCAATATCGGGACCGGGTGTACAAGGTTAACTGGTGGTAGGTGAAATACTGTAAATTTGTAATTAGCGTGAATTATCCCGTAAATATAGTGATTTGGAGGTTGGCTGATGTATTGGCGTAATACCGGCTCGCGATGGGGCTGGCTGGCAATCGGCTTTCACTGGGTCACCGTGTTCACGGTGATCAGCCTGTTCAGCCTGGGACTGTGGATGGTCGAGCTGAAATATTATGATCCCTGGTATAAACAAGGACCATTCATTCATAAAAGCATCGGTGTGTTGTTGTTTTTACTGACGCTGGCACGCCTGCTGTGGCGTTATATCAATATTACACCGGTTGAATTAAAAGCCCACACAGTGTGGGAGACTTATGCTGCTCGCGTATCGCATGTACTGCTTTATATATTATTATTTAGCGTGATGTTAAGCGGTTACTTTATATCGACGGCGGATGGACGCGCAGTCGAGGTGTTTAATTTATTTTCCATCCCTGCCAGTATATATGGTATAGAAAAACAGGAGGATATTGCGGGTGAGATACATCTGGCACTGGCGCTCGTTCTTATCAGCGTATCTTTGATACATGCGCTGGCTGCGATCAAGCATCATTTTATTGATAAGGACAGCACACTAAAACGAATGATTGGTCATTAAAATATCAAGACTTGTAAAAAAGGAGATAAGAATGAAAAAAATTATAGTCGCAAGCCTGTTGGTTATGAGTATGATGTCAACCCCGGTATTTGCAGAGAATTATGTGCTGGATATCAAGGGCGCCCATGCCTTTATCCAGTTCAAAATAAAACACCTGGGATATAGCTGGTTGCT
>CBDUOW010000386.1:0-2103 GCA_965368945.1 uncultured Gammaproteobacteria bacterium | reverse complement strand
GAAGGACGCCCTTTGGTGACGATCCCGTCGGGTTGATCGGGATGGACCTGCACGCTGCGGTCGTCAAGGGGCTGTCTACACGACTCTCTACAAGGTGCCTGCCCCACCAACAACGTGACAGTTGAGTTTAAATAATAAGGAAGAATCGATGACAATGAGCCGCACCTACATTAACCTGGTATCCATCGCCTCGGTCGTTATAATTCTTGCTGCGGCCCGAGCAGCGCAGCAAATCGTAGTGCCGTTTTTACTGGCTGTTTTTATTTCCATTATCGCGGCGGCGCCTGCGGCATGGCTTCGTGAAAAACGCGTACCGGCAGGAGTTGCGATAGCGATTGTCATCGTGATGATGATCGGCCTGTTCCTCGGAACATCGCTTATCCTGGCTACTTCTGTCGAGAGTTTTTCCCAAACATTACCCACTTACCTGGATAGCCTGAAGGGCTCGACTGAAAAGCTCATACAAGGGTTGAATAATGTGGGTATTGATGTGCCGGAAGAAGGGTTTAGTAATGTTTTTGATCCTGGCGCTGCCATGCGTTTAGCCAATTCCATCATTAGCAGTCTCAGCCAACTTCTCAGTCACACGTTTCTGATTATAATAACCGTTATTTTTATGATGCTCGAATCCTCGGTATTCTCTGAAAAGATATCGCTTATTCGTCATAATACAGCTACAACCCTGGCAAACATCACCGGTTTTCTGGATAGCACACAGCGCTATATGGCGATCAAGGCGTTAACCAGCCTGATCACCGGCATCTGTATTAGTATAAGCATGGCGCTGGTGGGACTGGATTATGCTGTACTGTGGGGATTCCTGGCTTTCCTGTTAAACTTTATTCCAAATATAGGATCAATCATTGCTGCGGTGCCGGCTGTATTACTGGCTTTGCTTCAGCTGGGTATTGGTTCAGCAATTGCAGTCGCGGCAATTTTTCTCGCAGTCAATATGTTAATTGGTAACGTTATAGAACCCCGGGTAATGGGGCGTGGCGTAGGTCTTTCATCACTGGTTGTGTTTTTATCCCTGGTGTTTTGGGGCTGGTTGTTTGGACCCGTAGGAATGTTGTTATCCGTTCCCCTTACTATGCTGGTCAAGTTTGCCACTGAGGTAAACGAAGATACTCGCTGGGTTGCAATACTACTGTCATCGAGTACGGATGAGTATGTTGAACAAACAGACACTAACGTACAGTCTTAAAATTACAAAAATGGAGAAGTAGCATGTCTATCGAAGATATCGAGATGAGTAAACAGCGAAAGTCCCTGGACAAAGATGTTGATAAACTGGTGGATAAATACATCAAAATTATGGATTGGGATGTCCCTGATATTGATGGACCTAAAGCCAAGAGATTGATTCTGGATGAAATCAAGCTGGCGATTTCGCGGATTGAAGGCCAGACTTCCTGAAATACAATAATCCGATCACCTGAAAATTATGGCTTTAACCCTGATACGTTTAGTGTTCATTGCAATAATAAGCAAAGACGATGGATGACACTTATTTACTAAATATGGATTTCACGCAAGCAGCCTGCGTGCTTGCAAATGACCAGCAATGGAATAAAAGCCCTGCCGATGGTGTCTCACGTATTCCATTGGAACGCGAAGCGGCTGAGTCTGGCCACACAACCAGCTTTGTCAGGTTCGAGCCCGGATCCTTCTTTCCCGAACATAGCCATCCACAAGGTGAAGAACTCTATGTTCTCGACGGGGTGTTCTCTGATGAAAACGGCGACTATCCTGCAGGCACATACCTACGCAACCCACCTGGTTCTCGTCACAAACCCTTTACTAAAGAAGGTTGCACCCTGTTTGTTAAACTTGATCAGTTTCAGGAAGGTGATAATAAACACGTTGTGATACGACCTGAAGAGCAACAATGGCAAGCGGGTATCGGCAACCTCAAGGTTTTATCGCTACATAATTACAACACCGAGAGCACCGCCCTTGTTCACTGGCCTGAAAACGAGGTGTTCCAGCCGCACACTCACTGGGGTGGTGAAGAAATTGTCGTCATTAAGGGTAAGTTTATCGATGAATACGGTGAGTACCCTGCCGGTAGCTGGGTACGCAGCCCACATATGAGTAAACATT
>CBDUOW010000385.1:0-2120 GCA_965368945.1 uncultured Gammaproteobacteria bacterium | reverse complement strand
GGTGCCGATGGCAAAGTCACACCGGTTGGTAATACGGTTGATCTGAAGACCGGCAAATATACCAACAGCATCGGCGATGCGCAGTTAGCGACGGTGTGGACCGATCCGGAATTCGATCCAGGCTTGCGCGCTTTTTACTATGTGCGCGTGTTGCAGATCCCCACACCACGTCATACCTTGTTCGATACGATCGCATTGGGTATCGATCCGAAAGAGAGTGGCAACCCGGCGACCATTCAGGAACGGGCTTATAGTTCACCAGTTTGGTATACACCATAAATGATTAGCGAATTTCACTAATTATCGGTCAGTTGGGATTGAGGTAGCCAATGGGTATCGCTCAACAACAACGTTAATTGCTATCAGATGATTGACTTTGCAGATAATACAAAGAAACAAAGTTGTTTTAGTATTGGTTGTTATTAGCAGAAAATAACCTGAATAAGGAATGGTCCAATGACAAACCTGAAAAATATAGCATGCGCATTTCACTATCAAAAGTCACAACGAATAAGCGCTGTAGTCATCATGTGCTTTAGTTTAGGTTTTAGTACCACTGCATTTTCTGCAGGCGGTGGCAGTGGGTTAGTTACCGACGATCCGGAATCATTGAGTGCTGCCGCCAGAACACAACCCTATTCACCCTATGCACAGCGCAACTTCCCTGACCGACCACTTTGGGGAGATACCCACTTGCACACGGCCGTTTCATTTGATGCCGGCTCTTTTGGAGCCCGTCTGTTGCCGCCGGATGCCTATCGTTTTGCCAAAGGTGAAGAAGTTATATCGTCAACTGGACAACCGGTGCGTTTATCACGCCCGCTTGATTTCCTGGTGGTTGCCGATCATTCGGATAACATGGGTTTTTTTCCCAAACTCCAGGAAGGCGCTCCCTATGTGATGGCCAATGAGAAAGGGCGACGCTGGAATGGAATGATTAATAAAGGTGGGCAGGAAGCCGTGCAGGCAGCGGCTGAAATCATTGGTGACTTTTCCCAGGGTAAGTTTCCAAAAGATTTGCAGTCATTACCTGGGATGGGCATCTATCGTTCTACCTGGGATGAAACCATTAATGCCGCCGAAGAGGCAAATGACCCGGGTACTTTCACGGCCTTCATTGGTTACGAATGGACGGCACTGGTTAAAGGAAACAACTTGCACCGCGTGGTGGTGTATCGGGATGGTGGTGATCGCGCCAGGCTGATGGAACCCTATACCACGATGGAGCCACTGGGAAGCCCGAACCCTGTTGATCTATGGAAATGGATGGATGCGTATGAGAAAAAAACCGCCGGTCAGGTGTTGGCTATTGCGCATAATGGCAACCTGAGTAACGGCATCATGTTCCCGGAAATAAAAGCCTTTGGTAAAAAAATAGGTAAGAAATATGTCCAGACACGCGCACGTTGGGAGCCGCTTTATGAAGTAACACAGATTAAAGGTGACGGAGAAGCGCATCCTTTCCTCTCACCCAATGACGAATTCGCCGACTATGGTACCTGGGATCAAGGTAACCTGGATCTAAGTGCGGAGAAGAAAAACGAGATGCTGCGCTTTGAATATGCCCGTTCGGCTTTAAAAACAGGATTACGGTTAGAAAACAAGCTGGGCACCAATCCCTATCAGTTTGGTCTGATTGGTTCCACCGATAGTCATACTGCACTGGCTACTGCTGAAGAAGACAACTATTTTGGCAAACACGCGGGCACCGAGCCAAACAAGGATCGCTACAAGCACCCCATGGCCAAGATGGGTGATAAGGAATATAAAGGTTATTCACCCCTGGCGTCGGGCTGGGCTGCAGTCTGGGCTGAAGAAAATACCCGCGCATCTATTTTCGATGCAATGCAACGCAAGGAAACCTATGCCACTACCGGTAGTCGTATGATTGTCCGTTTCTTCGGTGGCTGGGAGTTTGATGGTAAAGATGCCAACAATCGAACACCCGCCAAAGTAGGTTATGCCAAGGGTGTACCCATGGGTGGTAATCTGTCGGCCGCACCCAAAGGAAAGACAGCGCCGACATTCCTTGTGGCAGCATTGAAAGATCCTATCGGAGGTAACCTGGATCGTATTCAGATTATCAAGGGTTGGGTGGATGCCAAAGGCAAGATGCATGA
>CBDUOW010000384.1:0-2140 GCA_965368945.1 uncultured Gammaproteobacteria bacterium | reverse complement strand
AATGTGATAGTATTTAGCTTGTTAGCTTACTCGAAAAACCATCATGAATCAGCCACAATTCACCCAATTAGTTGCAGGTTCCGCCAGTGATTATCACACGCTATCTCATTAAGGAAATTCTCAATACCCTGGGTGGGGTAGCCCTGGTGTTGTTGTTGATCGCGCTTTCCGCCCAGCTGGTGGGCCTGTTTTCCAAGGTGGCCGCGGGGACAATCCACATCAATACGGTAATCAAGCTTTTTGGCCTCTATAACCTGACGATTATTGTCTTCATTCTTCCCCTTGCGCTTTATTTGGCAATACTGCTGGCACTGAGTCGTCTCTATCAGGACAGTGAAATGGCCGCCCTGGCTGCCAGTGGTGTGGGTCCGGCTCGAGTAGTCCAGGCTGTATTACTGGTGGCCATATTTTTAGCCGTAGTTCAGGGAGTGTTTTCCCTGTATCTGGGACCGTGGGCAAATGAACGAGGGGATTATCTCCGGGTGCAGTCACAGCAACTGACAGACATACAGGGTGTAATGCCTGGCCGGTTCCAGGAACTTCCGCAGGGCAAGGGCGTGATCTATATTGAGACAATCAGCAAGGACTTGTCCAGGATTAATAATATTTTTGTTCAATACCAGGATGGGCAACGCAATAGTCGAATCATCGCTGAAACAGGTCATATTGAACCGGATCCTAAAACCGGCGATCGGTTTTTGATTCTGGAAAATGGCCACCGATACGAGGGCCAGCCCGGAGATGAAGATTATACAATTCTGGATTTCAAGCGGCATGGTCTCCGTATTGAAGAGAAACAAGCCAAGGTAGTTAACCTGCGACGTAAGGCAATGCCTACAAAGGTCTTACTCGAACCTCATAATTATCCACCGGAGAGGTTGGCCAGGATCACCGAGTTGCAATGGCGTATCTCTTCGGCCTTATCATGCATCGTGCTCGCGTTGCTGGCAGTACCCTTGAGTCGCTCTTCTCACCGGCAGAGTCGTTATACTCGTCTTGCTATGGCGATAGTGTTGTATATGGTATTGAGCAATTTACTCAGCGTGGCGCGCACCTGGCTGCAGGAAGGCCAGGTTTCACCCTGGATTGGCTTGTGGTGGGTGCATATTCTTGCAGTGTTATTTGCAATTGCATTGATATTACGTCAGACCGGTTATCGGCATCTTTTACGACGAGTGATTTAAGTAAACAGAACATGCGTATCTTGGATCGGTATATTGGACAGGCAGTATTGGTCAGCATTGTATCTGTAATGGTAGTGCTTGTGGCGCTGTTCATTCTGATCGGTTTTGTTAACGAATTCGAAAAAGTTGGCAGGGCTGATTACACCACGTGGCAGGCAGGGTTGTATGTACTGCTACGCATACCGCAAAATATATATGAGATTTTTCCCATGGCAGCATTACTGGGAACGATGTTAGGGCTGGGAGCGCTGTCAAAAAAAAGTGAACTCGTGATTATTCGTGCGGCCGGCGTTTCCCGGATACGTATCTCTATAGCCGTAATTAAGTCAGCGGCCATGTTAATTGTGCTGGTAGTGATTGTTGGTGAAATTATTGCTCCACCTGCGATGCAATATGCAAAGCAGACACGATTCAAAGCCCTGGCATCACAGCTCAGCCTCAACACTGACTATGGACTCTGGGCCAGGGACGGGAAGACGTTTATCCATGTGCGCAATGTCGAATATGATGGCCGCTTGGTTGATATTAACCTCTATACCCTGAGTGATGCCGGCAGCCTGGATAAACAACTGCATGCTGATACCGCCCGTTACAATGGTGAGGTCTGGCTGCTGCAAAATGTGAAACAAAGCTATATCAATCATTCCGGTATTCAGCAAACGGTGTTGCCGCAACTCGAATGGCAGACCCTGCTGGATCCGGAACTGGTCGGTATTGTTTCGCTGGAGCCAATGAACCTGGCAGTATGGAAACTGCTGGATTATATCCATTACCTGCGCAGTAATGGCCTGGAGTCGGAACAGTATGAGCTGGCGATGTGGAACAAGCTGATTGCGCCATTTACTATTTTAGCGATGGTATTACTGGCGGTACCGTTTGTTTTTCGTTCACAGCGGCAAACCAGTATTGGATTACAGATTGTCCTGGGCTTTCTGGTTGGGATCGTGTTTTATATA
>CBDUOW010000383.1:0-2142 GCA_965368945.1 uncultured Gammaproteobacteria bacterium | reverse complement strand
GCATGCCGCGCAAGCGTTATGCCAGCGCGTCTTCCCCTATCGACGGCACCTTTTTCTAAAAAATCATCCCGTCTTTATTTGAACCCTGGTTTGTAAACTGGGGCTGGATAGTTGCGTCTGTCGCAAGTATAAGTATCTGGTCGAACACGATTTCAATCAGGGGAGGTGCGAGCAATGAACATAGTACATTTTGCCGGCGGTGATCAGGTCGAGCCGCTGGAGTCCATCGTGGGTTTGCCTGAAACCGGTTTCGTGTGGCTCGATTTTATTCGGGATGCGGACATCGATGCTAACTGGGCCGAACTCACTCAGCAACTCACCGGTTGCACTATCCATGAACGACATGTGGCCGATAGCCTGAATCAGGCGCATCCGTCGTTTTATGATACGACACAAGAGTATGACATGCTGATCCTGCGCGGGGTGGCCAGCACCACCGACACGCATGAATTTATTACCCGCCCCACGACGTTGTTTGTGTTTGACCGCCTACTGGTCACCATTCGGGATCCCGAAAGTGCATCCGTCCCCGCGGTGCAACAACACCTGCTCAAGAAGGCCGGCCGTATTCCGCAACGTCCCGTTGGCCTGATGCATTTGATTCTGGCCAAAATGGTGGATCGCTTTTTATTGTTGCGTGAACCCCTGATAGAGCAGCTGGATAACTGGCGGCGCGACCTGCTGGATCCGAACAATCCGTTTGAAGACTGGATGGCGGTGATGCAGCACAACAGTTATCTGCGTCGCCTGGCGATGTTATGCGACGAACAGCGTGATGCTATTACGTCATGGCGGGAGCATACCGATGTGGAGTTCGATGATCATCTGGCGGTGCGCTATACCGATCTGGTCGAGCACATCGAGCGGGTCATGAAGTTTGCCAATGAGCAGAAGGGCGAAGTCGATGCGCTCATCCAGATGCATTTTTCCGCCGTGGCACATCGTACTAATGAAATCGTGCGGGTGCTGACAGTGATCTCCGCCATCTTTCTGCCCTTGACCCTGGTGGCGGGGATCTTTGGTATGAACTTCGAGTACATGCCGGAGCTAAAATTGCATAACGCCTATTTCATTGCCCTGGCTGGCATGGTGGGTTTGGCCGTGGTGATGTTGCTGTTATTCAGAAAGAAACGCTGGTTCTAGTCGGCAGCCTTTAATCTACCTTGGACTGTGGCGGCAAAGTCTTGACGTGAACATCCCGCTGCGGGAATGGTATCGTGATACCGGCTTGTTTGAACAAGCGCCAGATGGCGAGATTCAGATCGGAGCGAACATTAGAGATGCCATTTTGTGGATCACTGATCCAGATCCGCAATTCCAGATGGATCCCGTTGTCACCAAATTCCATGAGTCGCGCTACCGGCGGAGGATCTGTCAGAACCCTGTTGCAGTTATTCGCAGCTTCATTTAGTAGTCCGAGCGCTTGTTCTGGATTATCACCATAGCTAATGGAAACCGGAATCTTAAGACGTACATTGGGGTTACTGTAACTCCAGTTGATGACATCACTGGTAACAAGGTTTTCGTTAGGTATTAGTGTTTCCACGCCGTCACGGTCCATGACAACGATGTAACGGGCACGTAATTCCTGTACCCAGCCGAACTTGTCTCCGATACTGATGACATCACCAGGTTTTATAGAACGATCAAATAACAGAATAAAACCGCTGATAAAATTGCTGGTGATGCGTTGCAGGCCAAAACCCAGCCCGACACCCAGTGCACCTCCAAATACGGTCAGAGCGGTTAGATTAATACCTACAGCATCCAGTGCCACGAGAATTGCCATGGCTATCAGAAAGAACTTCAGGAACTTGGCGAGTCCGACCTGCAGGCTGGCGTTAAGATGTTTTGAGGCCCGCACCCGCCGTTCCACGTAGTTTGATAGCCACATGGCAAGCGTGAACAGAACGGCGCTGAGGACAATAAAATTAAGCACTGACAATACAGAAATGCGTGTTGCCCCGAGCTTAAAAGCAAAGCTGTCCAGGGTTTGTGTAACACTCGGGAGCCAGTCAAGCAGATACAAGGCGACAACAAACCAGATTAAGGTACTGATGATGTTTTCCCAGGCTTTTAATAGCGGGGTGGCAGTAAAGCCTTTACGTAGAAAGAAAACTAGTAGGCGTATCCCCGCGAGCG
>CBDUOW010000382.1:0-2142 GCA_965368945.1 uncultured Gammaproteobacteria bacterium | reverse complement strand
GATTACACCGGTGCCGACGCCGTGATGATCGGCCGTGCCGCGCAGGGCCGTCCCTGGATCTTCCGGGAAATCGATCACTATCTGCAAACCGGTGAGACATTACCGGAACCGGATGTAATCGAAGTACGTGACATCCTGCTGGATCATTTGCGAAACCTGTACGACTTCTACGGGGAGTACACCGGTGTGCGCGTAGCACGTAAACACATCAGCTGGTACAGCAAGGGCCAGTCTCATGGTGCTGCATTTCGTCAGGCTGTGAACCGGGTCGACTCTATAGAAGAACAACTTGATATGACACACGCTTTTTTTGAAAAACTAATAATGAGGGAGGATATGGCAGCATGAGCGAAGCTTTACGTGTTGACTCAGTCATAACAACAATCACCGAGTCTGAAGCTGAGACGAGTAGCCAAACCCTGCGGGAGTGTGTGGAAGATGCCATGAGCAGTTATTTCGAACATCTGGATGGTCATCCTGCCGGGGAACTCTACAAAATGGTGATGGAAGAAGTCGAAGAACCCCTGTTCCGCAGCGTACTGGAATATACCGGTGGTAACCAAAGCAAGGCCTCGGAACTGCTCGGCATCAATCGCGGAACTCTGCGCAAGAAATTAAAACTGTACGGATTACATGACTAACATGTAAACAAACTCTATCCGGATTTCTAAATTGGTAACAACAGATTACCGGGGCATAGACCCCGCCCCCGCTGTTTGACTCACAAAAAGGCTAACCCATGGCTAACATCACCCGCGCCTTGATCAGCGTTTCCGACAAAACCGGCATTGCCGATTTCGCCAAACAACTGCATGACCAGTTTGGAGTGGAAATCCTCTCCACCGGCGGAACAGCCAGGCTGCTGGCAGACAATGGTATTCCCGTGGTGGAAGTCTCAAGTTATACCGGCTTCCCGGAAATGATGGACGGCCGGGTAAAAACCCTGCATCCCAAAATCCACGGTGGCCTGCTGGGCCGCCGTGGTACAGATGACGCGATTATGGCTGAGCACGACATTCCGCCCATCGACATGGTGGTGGTCAATCTCTATCCCTTTGAACAAACCATCGCCAGACCGGACTGCGATCTCCCGACTGCCATAGAAAATATCGACATCGGTGGGCCGACCATGTTGCGCGCCGCAGCCAAGAATCATACTGCCGTCACCGTGGTCGTGGATGCGGCTGATTACGACCGGGTCCTGGATGAAATGGCGAACAATGCCGGCGCTGTGAGTGAAGCAAGCCGCTTCGATTTAGCGGTGAAAACATTTGAACATACGGCCAGGTACGATGGGGCCATCGCCAACTACCTGGGCACGATTGCACCCGATGGCAACAAGACCGCCCTGCCACGGACTTTCAACAGCCAGTTCATCAAGGCCCAGGAAATGCGCTATGGCGAGAATCCACACCAAAAAGCAGCTTTCTATGTGGAGGCGAACCCGACAGAAGCCAGTATTGCCACCGCCCGGCAAATCCAGGGCAAGGAACTGTCCTATAACAACATCGGCGATACGGATGCCGCACTGGAATGTGTTAAACAATTTTATGAAAGCCCTGCCTGCGTCATCGTTAAGCATGCCAACCCCTGTGGTGTCGCACTGGGCAGTAACTTGCTGGTTGCCTACAACCGGGCCTACTCCACCGATCCCGAATCCGCCTTCGGCGGTATTATCGCCTTCAATCAGGCGCTCGATGCCAAGACTGCCGAAGCAATCGTGGAACGCCAGTTTGTGGAAGTCATTATCGCACCCAGGGTCGATGCGGATGCGATGGCAATAATCAGTAGCAAAAAGAATGTACGCCTGCTGGAATGTGGCGAATGGACCAAGGAAGCCAATCAACGGCTGGACTTCAAACGCGTCAATGGCGGTTTGCTGGTACAGGATGCCGATTTACTTTTGCATCATGAACTCAAGGTCGTGACTCAACGCGCACCTTCCGAGCAGGAAATGGCTGATTTATTATTTAGCTGGAAGGTGGCAAAGTACGTTAAATCCAATGCTATTGTATACGGCAGGGATCATATGACTATTGGCGTTGGTGCCGGTCAAATGAGCCGCGTTAATTCAGCACGCATTGCCGGTATCAAGGCGGAGCATGCCGGCCTGGAAGTCAAAGGCTCTGTTATGGCCTCGGA
>CBDUOW010000381.1:0-2146 GCA_965368945.1 uncultured Gammaproteobacteria bacterium | reverse complement strand
CATGCACGTTGCCAGTATAGGCGTAACGCACGCCGTTGTTAATGGCAATTTCACGTGAGCGGGTGAGGGTGGCCAGGGGGGTGGAGGGGACGTCCAGCATTTTCCAGTCCGGATGAAAGGCAGTGAAATGCATGGGGACATCGGGACCGAGTTCCTTCACGACCCACTGGGTCATGTCATCAATTTCTTCTGCCGAGTCGTTATAACCCGGAATCAGCAAGGTGGTGAGTTCAACCCATACGTCCGTTTCATGTTTCAGGTAGAGCAGGGTATCCAGTACCGGCTGCAGGTGACCGCCGGTCAGTTTGTAATAGAACTTTTCCGTAAAGGCCTTCAGATCCACATTGGCGGCATCCATGTACTGATAAAACTCCTTGCGCGGTTCCGGACTGACATAGCCGGCGGTTACGGCCACCGACTTGATACCTTTTTCCCGACAGGCTTTCGCTACGTCAATCGCATACTCGTGAAAGATCACCGGATCGTTATAGGTATAGGCCACGCTGCGGCAGTTGAGCTGTTCGGCGGCGCGGGCGATGAGTTCGGGTGTGGCTTGATCCGCCAGGGTGTGCATTTCCCGCGACTTGCTGATGTCCCAGTTCTGGCAGTATTTACACGCCAGGTTGCAACCGGCGGTGCCGAAGGACAACACCGGCGTGCCGGGCAGAAAGTGGTTGAGGGGTTTTTTCTCAATCGGATCGATGCAATAGCCGCTGGACAGGCCATAGGTGGTGAGCACGATTTCGTTATTGAGGTTTTCGCGCACGAAACACAGGCCGCGCTGGCCTTCATGCAATTTGCACTCGCGCGGACAGAGGTCACACTGCACCCGGCCGTCTTCCAGCTTATGCCAGTATTTGGTGGGAACAATGGTGTTGTCGACAGTGTGGGGCATGGTTAGCGGCCGAAGAAGTGGTACATCTCCTTTAATATTAGGGCGAATGGCCCGGAATTCAATTCAAACCGCCAATCCCTTTTCGCAGACCCGCCTGCCTCCGGCTTCCTTAACAGAATCAGTCGCTTAACAAGAGGATTATTCTGCCGCTTTATAGATATTTTCGTAGCAGTAGTTGGTGGCTTCGACAAAGCCGTCCACACTGCCGCAGTCAAAGCGCTTACCCTGAAACTTATAGGCCATGACGCAGCTGCTCGTGGCCTGGGTCAACAGGGCGTCGGTGAGTTGCACTTCGTCATTGGCACCGGGCGCGGTAGTGCGCAGGATTTCAAAGATATCGGGCGTCAGGATATACCGGCCGATGATGGCGAGATTGCTGGGGGCGTCTTTGGGATCGGGTTTTTCCACCATGCTTTCAACCCGATAAATGTTGTCATGCACTTCCTTGCCACTGATGATCCCATATTTATGGGTTTCTTCCCGCGGGACTTCCTCGATCGCCACAATGGTGCAGCGGAACTGGTTATAGAGTTCCACCATCTGCTTCAACACACCGTGCCCATTGGAGATGCACAGGTCGTCCGCCAGCACCACACCGAAGGGTTGATCGCCAATCAGGGTTTCGCCGGTCAGGATGGCATGGCCCAGGCCGCGCATGAATTTCTGTCGCGTGTAGGTAAAGGTACACTTGTCAATCAGGTGGCGGATTTCAACCAGTTGTCTTTCCTTGCCGGTGCCGGCAATTTCCATTTCCAGTTCATAACTGACATCAAAATGATCCGGAATGGCGCGTTTACCGCGGCCGGTGACAAATGCCATGTCGGTCATACCGGCATCAAAGGCTTCCTCCACCCCGTATTGCACCAGGGGCTTGTTGACGATGGGCATCATCTCCTTGGGCATGGACTTGGTGGCCGGCAGGAAGCGGGTGCCGTAGCCGGCAACGGGGAAAAGGCATTTTTTAATCATGACAGGCCTGATACTTTATTCTTAATATAATGAGAGAACGGACAGGGAGTAGTATGCCAAATTATCGCACCAGCCGCCAATGGGCATACGGTGTGAGGTCATGAAACAGGTGTTATTTTGGTGATCAATTTCCCAACCCTATTTGTCCTGCCCATATTGTTTCAGTAATTGCTGTATGGCGCTGTTCCAGCCGGCCGGGCCGGGCGCGTCGGTAGTCAGGCAACTCGGGTTGTCCACCACCAGGGGATCACCCGCTTTCGGTCTCACCACCACGGCCTGATC
>CBDUOW010000380.1:0-2150 GCA_965368945.1 uncultured Gammaproteobacteria bacterium | reverse complement strand
TATACTATGATTGTGATATTAAATGGCAATACATTTCGATAAAATAATATTGCTATCATATTAATGCTCATAATAGAGAGTTGTCACATCAAATGATTGAAGTAACTCGTCTTGTACTTGATATTTTAAAGCCACACCATCCGACGATCCTGGAATTTGCCAAAGGCATTGCATCCTTGTGTGATGACTGGTCTGTGACTCTTAATGTCGTCGAAATGGATGAGCAAACAGAAACGCTGGAAGCTATTATTGAAGGAGCAGATATCAATCTGGAACAAATTACGGCGGCCATTAGTGATATGGGTGGTTCGCTGCACAGCGTCGATAGCGTACAGGTGATTCACGTTAAAAAAGAATGAATCATTCCTTGAGCTGTTTCCGATTATCAATCAAATGGATTACACGTCCCCCCTATGTTCTCCAGGTTATTTAAAAGATTCAGTGATCTTGTCATCATTAGTAAATCTCATGATATTGCACGGCGTTATGTCGTTGTAAACGGGTTTGATGGAGCCTTAACTACACTGGGACTCCTGGTAGGATTTTATATCAGTACGGGCACAAACATTAATATTGCTATCACGGCCTGTTTGAGTGCGGCAATTGCACTGGCGATGAGTGGCATCAGCAGTGCCTATGTCAGTGAAGCAGCCGAACGTAAGCGCGAATTTCGTGAAATACAAAGTGCCATGATTTCGGATCTGAGTGGTTCAGTGCATGCAAAGGCATCCATTTTGATGCCGCTATTGATTGCGATAACAAATGGTCTTTCGCCTCTTATCCTTTCTTTGATAATTATCACTCCTCTGCTCCTGACCCAATTTGGCTATTCATTACCGTTTAACCCCTATGAAGCAGGGATAGGGATCGCATTTTTTCTGATATTCCTGCTTGGTGTGTTCCTGGGCCGTGTCGGTGGTACTTTCTGGCTGGTATCCGGCTTGCAGACCCTGCTGGTCGCTTTGGTTACAACAGTGCTGATTTATTTAATCACTTGAAGAGATTTGCCGGAACTCAAGCATTTTAATTGCGATGACGAATAACTCCGATGAAACGGCACAATGGCATGCATTGAATGTCACCGAAGTGCTGGATAAATTCAAGGTCGATATTAAATATGGCCTGAATTCAGATAACGTATCTGCTCGTTTAAGCAGGGACGGATATAATGTAATCACCGAACAGGCACGTCATTCGATATTGAATATTGTCGTTCGACAATTTTCAGATTTCATGATTCTGATTCTGATTGCGGCTGCAATCATTTCCGGAGTTATTGGCTCACCGGTGGATGCGCTGGCCATTCTGGTAATTGTCGTGTTAAATGCGTTGGTTGGCGCAAGCCAGGAGTATCGGGCAGAACATGCCATCGCCGCCTTGCGAGTAATGGCCGCACCGGAAGCTCGCGTTTTACGTGATGGAGAAGAAATAACTATTAGTGCCCGTGAAGTCGTTGTCGGCGATCTGGTTTATCTGGAAGCCGGTAATGTCGCACCTGTGGATTTGCGCCTTATCGAAGTAGAGAATCTTGAAATCGAGGAAGCCGCCCTCACGGGAGAATCACTTGCCGTCAGTAAAACAACTGAAGCGCTATCGGATATTGATGCGTCACTCGGTGATCGACGGAACATGGCCTATAAAGGCACACAGGTTACTCGTGGTCGTGCCCTCGGTGTCACCGTTGCGATCGGGATGGCAACTGAGCTGGGTAAAATTGCCTCATTACTGCAGCAACAAACATCAATCAAGACACCACTTCAAAAACGTCTGACACGTTTTGGCCGGCGCCTGGCATTAATCGTACTGGCCATTTGTGCCTTTATATTTCTTGTGGGCCTGTTGCGTGGTGAACCTGTCATGCTGATGTTCCTCACTGCAGTCAGTCTCGCCGTCGCCGCCATACCGGAAGCCCTACCCGCGGTCATTACTGTATCACTGGCGATCGGTGCACGAAAAATGAGTCGTCAACGCGCGCTGGTGCGAAATTTACCTGCCGTGGAAACCCTTGGGTCAGTAACTTTTATTTGCGCGGATAAGACCGGAACGCTCACAAAGAACAAGATGCAAGTTGAGCTATTAATTGTAGATACGCACGAGTATTCAACATTTCCCCCTGAAACGAAAGACAGTCTGTGCTGGCAATTAATTGG
>CBDUOW010000379.1:0-2156 GCA_965368945.1 uncultured Gammaproteobacteria bacterium | reverse complement strand
TTCACCCACCTGGGCCTTGGTGCTGTTGCCTTCCGCATATTCCAGGCAATAGCCACTGGCGCTTTCGTTGGTAATTAACCAGTTGCCTAACGACAGGTCAGGTTGCTTCTGTGGCTTTTCCCCCGTATACAGTGGTGGCTTGGCAGACGAAGGCGGCGGCTCATCGGATATGGCCAGCTCTTGAGTCACAATCTTGGTCAGATCCACGTCTTTGCCATCGGTATAATCCGTCTTCCAGACATCAGGATTTTCGTCAGACAAACTTTTCACTGCATTGCTTTTGAACTCGGCCCGATGGGCAAAGGGATCGTTTGGAATGTGCTGAGAGTCCTGCCGATGGTTTGTCAAAAATTGGTGTATTGCACTCAGGCCAATGGCCACCTGCACATCGTCCTGCTTGCTGCTACGCGGAAAGCCGCGTTTTGCTTCTATGCCCCAGGCAATCAACAAGCGGCGTAACAGATCATGGGAGAGGTCCTGTCGCCCCATATCAACACCGGTGAGGGTAGTGGTGATCACATCCTCAGACTGTTGTATGTCATGGCGAATTTGCTCCGCCAGCATGTTGGTTTGCAATACCCGACAATTGGCCGGTGGACAATTGAAATTGCTCTGGACGATCGGACAGGGTGGCTGATCCTTCCCAAGGTTAATCCCAAACTGGCCATCGGCGGCCGGGTCTTCCGGGTGGGTGGGTTTGACTATCTCGCAGTAGCGTACCCAGCGTTCCAGGGTGTGATAGACCCTGGTGACCTCTCCCTGGCGCAGGCGATAAGGCGAGGTCAGCCACAGCAGCATATTGCGCAGGTATTCGGCCTTGACGGAAGACTTGTTCACATACATATGTTGATAGTCAGCAATGTCGGTGCTGGTGAGCTTGTGGTTTTCTGCGTAAGCGTACAACTTGTGCATCTCCGCCCAGAGTTTTTGCGGATAGGGAGCATAAATCTGATAGGAAGTCAGCAGGGTTTGTCCGGTATAGCTGATCGCCCGATGGACTAACAGCGCCAGATGCTTTTTGTCCTGGAACATGAAACTGCTATTAAGGCTGTCCTCGAATGCAATCTTGTAGCCGGTTGTCATGGCGATGAGAATTTCGCGCGTGGCCGCGGCGATTTTCTGGTTTTTTTCGGGTAATGGGTAGGCGACACCGATGAAATGCTTGCGCATGGAGTCGGTAATGTATTGCACGACTTCGCGCAGGCTCTCCAGGAAACGGGTACGTTCCTGGTGAGGCAACTCGAGTTGATTGGTTTCGATCAGGACTTTAAAAACCTGGCGAGCGGTTTCGCCCAGGTTGGCTTTTGGCAGGGATTCAATCCATAGCTCAACCTTCTTCGGACGAATGCTGAAAGCAGCTTTATCCGGTTTTTGCCTTCTCGGCACCGACAGACCCAGTGGCTTGGACACTGTATATCTCCTCTAAACCCGAACCCTTTATTTAGATTAAAATCGCCTCATGCTTTTTACTTAACTACTTGTAAAGTATGGCATATTTAGCCATAGAGTACGGGTATATTGTCACGAACGTAACAAAAATATACAGAATTTATGCCCTAAGATTTAAGTAATTCCGCCTCAAAGCGGGATTTTAGCCAGTTTTCCTGCCTGTTCCCGCACCAGGCGCGGAACCAGGTAACCGGGGAGGCGATCACGCAGTTCATGTACCAGTTTTAGCGCTTGCGTATCGCTCACTTCAAAGTGTCGGGCCCCTTGCACCCGATCCAGTTGGTGAAGATAGTAGGGTAATACCTGGGCCGCAAACAGGCGCTCACTCAACGCCGCCAGTACCTGCACCTCATCATTTACTCCCTTCAATAACACGGCCTGGTTCAACAGCGTAACCCCGGTTTCCTTGAGACGCAGCAGGGCAGCGGTCACTTCATGGCTGATTTCATTGGGGTGATTGGCGTGCACCACGATTACCGTTTGCAAGCGGCATGCCTCAATCCACTCCAGCAATTCTGCATCAACCCTTTCCGGCAGCACGATCACCTGGCGGGTGTGCAGGCGCAGTCGTTGCAGGTGGGGGATGGCGGCGAGTTGAGCCACCAGTTGGGCGAGCCGTTGATTGCTCAGGCTGAGCGGGTCGCCGCCACTAAGGATCACCTCACGGATGGAGGGATCCGCGGCGATGTAGTCCAGCGCCGGTTGCC
>CBDUOW010000378.1:0-2156 GCA_965368945.1 uncultured Gammaproteobacteria bacterium | reverse complement strand
GCAAAACCAATATATTATTATTTGTATGAATCATTCTCGCTCACATCCTTAAAACTATACCTGGATAATTGGTTCACACAAGACCAACTTTTGCTTTGTGGATAAAGAGTGCCCTCAGCTTATCCCAGAATTCCCCCCCAAGTACAAGCAGAGAAACAATTATCAATATATCACCTATGATTGCAATCTCTGTTGCATAGGTATTCAAAAATGAAAACTTACCCGCCAGATAGGGAAAGAGTACTGCTATAAAGAGAGGAGTTAAAAACAAGACTAAACCGGTTCGATAACGGACTGGTCCGACTGTCTTCGGAAACAATCCCCTGATGAAAGTACCAGCTCGTTGTTTTATATATTGAAACCCTGGTTTCCCCAGCACCGCCACCGCCAGTATCATTAACAACTGGGGAAACCCCACAACCATCAATCCGGAAATGCCCACCTTTAATTCGGTTGAAACAGGTATAAATGTCACTAACGGAATAAACACCGGCAGAATCAGGCTGAGCACAAACAAAACCGAGCCGGTATAAAATGACAGGCCGACCTGTACCACCGCAAGTTCCTGATTTGATGCGACTGCTGCACGAGAAGGCGTAACAACTTGTAGCTTTTGACTGAACAACGCACGTACCTTGTCCCAGAACTCACCACCTAATAGAAACAGGCTAAGAACAAATAGCATATCACCGATAATGCCCAGCAGAATGCGGTGCTGAGCAAAAACTGGTTGCCAATTCTCAATATAGGGCTGCAACCAGCCAAACAGGACAGGCAGGATAAAAAGTACCAGACCCAGTCGATAGCGGGTAACACTCACCGTCTCCGGTGGTGCGATGATTCGCCACAAACGGGATTTCAGATACTTGTAGCCTTCTTTTCCAAGAATCGCGACTGCAACAAACATGAAGATTTCCGGTATCCCCAGGGCCAGCAGTCCTGCTAAGGCAGCTTTCCATTCTGTCGAAAGGCTGGATTGTGTTACCAGGGGTATTAATAACGGCGCAGTAAAACCGGCGATAAAAACCGCCCCCCCCACATACAAACGCTGTTTTGAGAGTGTACCTGCCGTATCAGTTGCCGGAAACTGCATGTTTTCTCGTTGGACTACTGATTAATTTGAAAAATCCAATGGCTTTATTCATTCTGCCACATTAGACAGTTTCGCGTTAACCTGAGCAAACCCTTGGTAAATTATACTTTTCGCGAATATCCATGAGCGAGTTCAACGCCTTGCGCATCGTTTCCTCCGCCTGTGCTTCAGATTTGATGTCCCAGTCTTTTTCAACAACCGTTGGAAACAAGCTGCGTGCTTTGGCTTCGTCTTTTTGATCGGCATAACTCAAGACTTCCAACCACAAACCCGCCAGAACATAGTTGGGATTGTCTGACTGCTGTGCTTTGGTAGCCTGCCGCAAGGATACGTCATGGCGACAATCCGCCAATGCTTCCAGGCCTGAAAAGGTATCATCGCCTATCTGCTGGTGAAGTTTGACAAGTGCAGCATCCTGTTGTTGTTTTACCTTGCGATCCGCTTCGCTACCGGCGATTGCCCCGGCGGTTCCCCCAACCGCACCACCATACACCGCACCACGCGCAGCAGCTTCGGCCGGATCGCCACCGAATACAAGTGCAGTAAAAATACCACCCACGGCACCTGAAACAGCCCCTGTAGTAGCCCCTCTAGTTGCTCCTTGAGCAGTGTAGCTGTCGGAGGCACAGCCGTTGAGTTGTACCAATACCCAAACCGCAATAAGTCCTAACAGTGCTATCTGGCACAGCTGAAATGTGCGCACATTTGACATCTTTGCTCTCCTTATTTTGGAATCAGAAACAAGAATTATCTGGTTGTAATAAATAACTATAGTCATAATTTCCTGCTTCTTCTTTACATTGAATGGTTTCAGTTTTATTACGTGAGAAAAATAGCTCGAATTCCATTATCGACACACTGAGACATATAGCCATTTTTTTTGTACTGCTATTTCTCCTCTCGCTCAGAAGGATGGATGAGAAATTCATCTATGATTTAATAGTGAGGAACTGAATCATGATTGAGATCATCTTGTTGGCCGGGGCCATATCGGTTGAGCTCGAACCCTATGCGGTCGAGAACCCTGAAGCAGACACCCCCGGCGTCGGAACGAATGCTAGTG
>CBDUOW010000377.1:0-2173 GCA_965368945.1 uncultured Gammaproteobacteria bacterium | reverse complement strand
TCCATTAACACCCGGGTTGCTTCGAGACGCACCGCCCGAACAGGATCATCAAGTAACGGAAATATCAGTCGGACACGAAGACCGGGATCCGTATTGGCCAGGACCGTTACTCCCGATAATCGGACCATGGGGTCTTTGTCTTGCAGTGCATCCTGGATCAGCGGCAAGTTTGTGGCTGACAGATAGCGCGGCAACTCTGTCAGCAGTGTGGCCCGGATGATGGCCGGGTTTGACTTGTTTGCAATGGTAGCTTCAAGCTCGGGCGATACCGCCGGATTGCCGCGACGTGCCTCAGTCAGAACGATGGCAAAATCCTGCCAGTCATTTTTGATTTCCCCATACCAGGCCTGCATTTTCTCAGCCGCCCATTTATTATCCTGATCGGTATGACAGCGGGTGCATACATTGGGCACGCCGAGTTTGAGGCTCAAATCCGGCCGGGGATTGCGCATGCTGTGATCCCGCCGCGGATCATTCACCATATAAATGGTCTCCGGCATGTGGCATTCGACACAACTGGCACCGGGTGACTCCGTTTTATGTTTATGATGGGCAGGCACATCAAATTTATCGGCCTGGTGGCATTGCAGGCATACGCCCTTATCATCAGCACGGAGTTTAACACTATGGGGTTCATGGCAGTCACTGCAGGTCACCCCGGCGTGATACATCTTGCTCTGCAGAAACGAGGCGTAGACATAGACTTCATCCCGGATTTGACCATCCGGATAATATAATCCATCTCGTAACAAGGAGACATTATGGGTATCAAGTATGGGTTTGCCGTACTGATAGTCTTCGCTGATGATGCCTCGACGTGAATGACAACGGGCACAGATGTCAATTTCTTTTCTTTGCGTCAGCGGTTTGTTGCGTTTGGCAGTTCCAGTCTCGGGGTCAATGATCCAGGCTACACTTTCACGTTCATTAAACCGAACCACCAGGCCCATGTCAGCGATCTGTTCCCAGCCCGTTTCCTTGTTGGCCCAGAGCAGATGGTTTGAGGCCGGACCATGGCAGGCCTCGCAGGAAACATTGATTTCTTCCCAGTTGGTGGTATAGCGATCGAGCTCAGCGTCGTAATTTTTCTTCAGGTTGGTAGAGTGACACTCGGCGCATTGGTAATTCCAGACCTGGTCAATACTGGTCCAATGCAGTTGTTCTCCCGGTTTGGGCGGATTATCCGGATAAAGATGAAACCAGCGTTGCCCACCCTGCTCTTTGGGTCGGGAATCCCAGGCAATCCCCAGGGTTTGATAGCGCCCATCCGGAAACTTAATCAGGTATTGCTGTAATGGGATGGCACCAAAAGTGTACTGGATTTCAAATTCCTGTAACTTGCCCTCCTTATTATCCGTTTTGACAAAGTACTTGCCATCCTTTTTTGTGAAGGTTGAAGTAATGCCTGCAAACGTAAACTCCACATTATTGAAATCACCCAGGACCGTATCACTATTTGCCTCATACATGGCCATATCATGATGCGATCCCTGCCATAAGGTATCTTGACTAGCGTGGCATTCCTGACAGGTCTTTCTGCCGACGAAGCCTGGTGGGTTGGGTGTAAGTGTCGTTGCAGATTCGACTGCACCGTTTTCCTGCCCAGTTGTACGACTGGTCTTGTCATCACTACAACCAGCAGTAAGGAAAAAACAAATAGCAAAGTAGAGAGGTAACGTTTTCAACATGATGTTCCCTTATTGCTTATTCTTATTATGTCAGCATGGTCAAATGAACATGTATTCTCAGCGCGGAATAGCCTATCTTCACTATCTGATATTGCGCTATATTAATAGCAATCTGACGATTGTATCGTATTAAAGATATACAGCAAATTATAATATTACTTGCCCTGCTTAATTACAAAACATTCACAGAGGACCAGGATATGATAAAAGTCGATTTATCCATTGATGACGGTGTACTAATGGTCATGCCGGAGGGCCGGTTGGAGGCGGATGACTTCAAGGAGCTGGCAGCGATCGCCGACCCCTACATTGAGGACCACGGCAAATTAAATGGCCTGATGATCTATACAGAGTCATTTCCCGGCTGGAAGGATTTTGAAGCGTTAACCTCCCATTTCCGCTTCGTTAAAGACCATCATCGTAACCTGGCCAAGGTTGCGC
The DNA here is from genome assembly GCA_965368945.1 of uncultured Gammaproteobacteria bacterium. Lineage (GTDB taxonomy): Bacteria > Pseudomonadota > Gammaproteobacteria > UBA6429 > Thiohalophilaceae > JAHEIJ01. The sequence continues at coordinate 44 of CBDUOW010000377.1, read as the reverse complement.
TGGTAACTGGCAGCAAAGTGGCCTCCGTTGCGGAAACCCTGGCA
>CBDUOW010000376.1:0-2179 GCA_965368945.1 uncultured Gammaproteobacteria bacterium | reverse complement strand
AGAATAAAAATGGTGGCCGGGGACAGAATCGAACTGCCGACACGAGGATTTTCAATCCTCTGCTCTACCAACTGAGCTACCCGGCCCCAGATGGAGCCGCGTATTAGACGTGATCGCGGGGGGTGCCGTCAAGTCAGATTCATCAGGTTTCCGGGGTGAAACCTTCGGGCATGGTGTAGTCATCGCCGAAAAAGAACTTTTCCATTTCCGTTTCCAGAAACTTGCGATGTTCAGGATTGATGACGCTCAGGCGGTATTCATTGATCAGCATGGTTTGCTGTTTGAGCCACAATTGCCAGGCTTCCTTGGAGATGTTGTCGAAAACTTTCTGGCCCAGTTCGCCCGGATAGGGGGGTGCATCCAGCCCTTCGGCGTCTTTATTGAGTTTGCTGCAATGTACCGTACGGCTCATGTAAATCTCCTGATGGTTATTCGGGCTGCTCATTCAGGCCTTCGAGCAGGGTTTTGACGGGGGCGGGTAGCCCGCGCGCGTCGGGTCGGCGGTTGTTATACCAGACTTGCGGTCGGCCTTCCATGATGGCCTGGTTTAGTGGTGAAACACGGGCCAGCAGGGTGGTGATGTCGAGATGAAAATGGCTGAAGGTATGGCGCAGGCGTGGGCCGTCTTCGGCATCATTCATCGTCAGTCCCAGGCGGGTCTGGCAGAATTCAGTCGGATCGGTATCGACAGGGCATTCGGGCAGGCTCCACAGGCCACCCCAGATCCCCGCCGGGGGGCGTTGTTCCAGTAACAATAGGCCTTCCGCGTTTCGCAATAACAACATGGTTGTTTCCCGCACCGGCAGGACCTTGCGGGGCCTGGGTGTCGGGTAGGTGCGGGGATCACCCTCGATGCGGGCCCGACACGAGGCCTCGAACGGGCAGGCCGGGCAGGTGGGGGTGCGCCCGCAAACCGTGGCACCGAGGTCCATAATGGCCTGGGTGTAGTCGGCCAGCCGCTGCTGCGGGGTGGCCGACTCTGCCAGCGCCCACAACTGGTTTTCCACTGCTTTGGTGCCGGGCCAGCCAGCGATGGCGTAATAGCGCGTCAACACGCGCTTCACATTGCCATCAAGTATGGCATGACGCTGGTCCAGCGCCTGGGCCAGGATAGCGCCGGCGGTGGAACGACCGATGCCCGGCAGGGCCAGGACGGTGTCATAGTCCTGGGGAAACTGCCCCTGATGCTGATCCCGGATTTGTTGTGCCGCCTTATGCAGATTGCGCCCCCGGGCGTAGTAGCCCAGGCCGGTCCAGAGATGCAGAACCTCATCCTGACTGGCATCCGCGAGGCGGAGAATGTCCGGAAAGCGATCCATGAAGCGTTCAAAGTAGGGGATCACAGTGCTGACCTGGGTCTGTTGCAGCATGATTTCGGAGACCCAGACCCGGTAGGGTGTGCGGGGCTGTTGCCAGGGCAGATCATGGCGGCCATGGCGATCAAACCAGGCTAGCAGGAGATCGCTATTTAACAGGGTCATCAGGTAAATTGGCCAGTCGCTCAAGATTTTCGATCACTTGGCGGGCTTCCTCCAGGAGTTGACTCTTGAAGATGGCGGTGCCAAAAAGTGGCGGGATCCAGAAATCGGGCACCAGATCCGAACTGTAGGTTACCCGCGTACGGTCATTCTGGGCGCGAATGCGCCACACATTTTTACTGTAGGTAAAGTCACTCATCTCGGGTAACGCGGTGACAATAATATAACCGTTAGGCAACTCGCTGACATCCTGCACCTGGACCAGTTCCCGGCAGAAAAAAAGCACACAACCGTTGGTGGTGACCCGGACGCGGTATTGGGGCGTGTTGCTCTCAAGCAATTCACTCCGGGTAATCCTGGTGCTGAGGCGATCCAGGTTGGCATAGTCGGTCAGCAGTTGCCGTACCCGCTCAGTATCGGCGTCAATGAACATGTCGATGCGCAGCAGGTAATGTTCCCCCTTGGTGCCCACATGGGAATCGAGCACTTCCCCGCCAAAAGCGGATTGGGACGAGAAAAGGACAACAAGCAGGAAGGCTCCGGCCTGGTGACGAAGCCGGTCCTTAGTATTTGAACAATTTTTTGAGTTCGTCACCAAGTTCTTTCTCGATTTTCTTTTTGGCTTTGTCTTCCAGCTTTTGTTTCTGTTTTTCAAGTTCCTGCTTGGCCAGTGCCTTAATAACAGCATCATAGTCGGGTTT
>CBDUOW010000375.1:0-2181 GCA_965368945.1 uncultured Gammaproteobacteria bacterium | reverse complement strand
ACGTGACAGTGCCGTAACCTGTGGAAAGCCGAAACTGGTTCCAGAGCCTGCCAGGGAATGGAATTCACGAATCAGACTCTCATATTGTGCTGCCTGCGAAGACGGATTCAACGTTTGCCATTGCTGTTCGAGAGCGCTAATTCTGGCGGGCAGCTTCTGAGCGTATTGCTGACGTAAGCGTTGAAGCTTTTGTTGAATGTCTTGCTTCTTGGCTGGCATATTCTTTAATGCTCACTCGGTGGTTACGCTTGCATACACACAACAATGCTGTGAACGATATTTTTCGGTTTTATTGTGTTGTAGCACTTGTACTAAATTGTAACATTTTCTGGTGATATAACCCTAAGATTGACATGGGGTATAATGGATCCGGCCAACTTTTCGTTTCTGGTAGAATAACCCTATGGATGTATCCCTGATTCTTGACCCACTGAATGATGCCCAACGCCAGGCGGTTTGTGCGCCCGCCGGTAATGTTTTGGTGCTGGCCGGTGCCGGCAGCGGCAAGACCCGTGTGCTGGTGCATCGCATTGCCTGGCTATTGGCCGCGGAAGGTGTTTCGCCCTATGGAGTGATGGCGGTGACGTTTACCAACAAGGCTGCCGGGGAAATGCGCGGACGTATCGAACAACTGCTTGGTATACCGGCCAGCGGTTTCTGGGTCGGAACCTTTCATGGAATAGCCCACCGTTTGCTAAGAGCCCATTGGAAAGAGGCGGATCTGCCACAGGGATTTCAGATCATGGACAGTGAGGACCAGCAACGAGCCATTCGTCGCCTGATTCGGGAAATGGGACTGGATGAGACCCAATGGTCACCCCGTGAAGTGCAGTGGTATATCAATGCCCGCAAAGATGAGGGTTTACGTCCGGAACATTTGCAACATCACAATGATGTTTATCTGCGCCATATGATTGATATCTATCAGGCTTATGAGACCATGTGTCGGCGCAACGGAGTCGTGGATTTTGCCGAGTTGTTGTTGCGTGCCCATGAACTATGGCTCCAGCATCCGGAATTGTTACGCCATTACCAACAACGTTTCCAACACATCCTCGTGGATGAATTCCAGGATACGAATACCATTCAATATGCCTGGGTGCGTATGTTGGCCGGTCAGAGAGGACATGTTTTCGCTGTGGGTGATGATGACCAGTCAATTTATGGTTGGCGTGGGGCGCGGGTTGAAAACATTCACCAGTTTGCCAAGGACTTCACCAATACACAGGTATTCCGCCTGGAACAGAACTATCGCTCCACGGGTAATATTCTGGAGGCAGCAAATGCATTGATTGCCAACAACAGTGGGCGGTTGGGTAAAAACTTATGGACCACAGATCGGGAAGGCGCATTGATTCGTCTCTATAGTGCATTCAATGAGATGGATGAAGCTAATTATGTGGTAGAGCATATTCAAAGCTGGATCGAGCAAGGGGGGGCTCGGAGCGAATGTGCCTTATTGTATCGATCCAATGCCCAGTCACGCGTCCTGGAAGAAGCGTTATTGCGTCATGCGATGCCCTACCGGGTCTACGGCGGCTTGCGATTCTTTGAACGTCAGGAAATCAAGGATGCGCTGGCGTATTTACGCTTGATAGCCAATCGGCACGACGCTGCCTCGGTGGAGCGAATATATAACGTTCCAACGCGCGGTCTGGGGAATCGCACCATGGATGCCGTACGCGAAGAAGCTCGCGCTACGGATGTGTCGCTGTGGACGGCAATGCAGCGGTTGATAGACGAAAAAAGCCTGCCAGCTCGTGCCATCTCGGCACTGGTCAATTTTGTTAGCCTGATTGAACAGTTGGCTGAGGCTACACAAGAGTTGTCATTACAGGAGCAGATTGAGCACACCATCTATAACAGTGGATTATTTGCGCATTATGAAAAAGAAAAAGGTGAAAAAGGACGTGCACGAATTGAGAACCTTGAGGAACTGATAAATGCGGGCCGTTCGTTTGTTAATGATGATAACGAACTAACGCAAGGCATGGATGAGCTATCGGCATTTCTGGCGCATGCCGCACTCGAGGCAGGGGAACAACAGGCAAATGAATGGGATGACTGCGTACAACTCATGACCTTGCATTCTGCCAAGGGACTGGAGTTCAAGCAGGTGTTTATGTGTGGCATGGAAGAAGGTTTGTTCCCGCACCGCCTGTCAAGTGAAGATCCAAATCG
>CBDUOW010000374.1:0-2184 GCA_965368945.1 uncultured Gammaproteobacteria bacterium | reverse complement strand
GGTATGAAAACATCTCGCTGGCAGTTATTCAAAAAGCGAAACAGGGTTAAACCCGCAAATAAACAATCTAAATGTATAGATGAGACATTGGAAATAATGACGTGAGTGTTCCGGCAACGAATGTTAAAGATGATATCAATCTGCCGCTTGACAGATGTTATGCGCGCATTGAGGAATATCAGGTCAAAATTCGTCATCTTGAAACGGAACTGGAGTCTATTGAAGCAGAGCTTGATGAGATTTCGGATGAACGGCAACAATATGAAGCGCTGTCAGCCGTATATGAAAGCCTGGAAAAGCTTAATGAGATAAATGGTAATGCTCTGTTTTGGTCAGGCCTGGTCAAGGATGAAGAGGTAGATAGACAGTTAAATCGTTTGCGGGAGCAGGTAGACTTTTTCGAACAGCGTATCAAGGAGGTTACAGATCGACGGGATGCCACCCTTAAATCCATAGACGATTATAAATACGAGATTGAGTACATTGCGGATGAAATTGATGATCTCAAGCAACAAGAGGAAGAAGCCAGGGATGAATACATTGTTGAGCGAGAAATCGAGTCAATTCCATATCGTGTCGTCGTTATGCCATGGACGAAGCAAGGCGAGGATGAAAAGAGATTTCGCAAGATACTGTTATTGGTGCTGCTGTACAGCATTTTGTTTGGATTGTTAATTCCCATGTATGAAGTACCTATTCCGGATCGTGTGGAGGTAGTAGAGATTCCGGAACGATTGGCAAAACTCTTAAGGAAAGAAAAGCCCAAGCCCAAGCCGCAGCCCAAAAAGGAACTGAAAAAGCTCGACGAAAAGAAAAAACCGACCAAGGATGAACAGAAGAAAGCGCGTGAAAAAGTGAAGAGCAAGGGCGTGCTTGCATTCAAGAACAATTTTGCTGACCTGTTGGATGATGCATCACTGGACAAGCTTGGGGCAAATGCCAACCTGAGTGATGCGGGTTCCACGGCGAAGAGGACAAGGCGCTCCATTCTGACCACCCAGGCCAGGAGTACCAGTGGTGGGATCAGCAGCTCATCAGTAAGCCGTAATGTTGCCGGCACAGGCGATAAAATCGACGCCGTGGGTTTCTCACGGGTGGAAAGTGGGATTGGTACAGGGGCTGGGGAGGATCGACCGCTAAGTGATGGACCCGGGCCATCACGCACCGATGAAGAAATTCAGATTGTATTTGACAAGTACAAGGCTGCGCTGTATCGCATTTATAACCGCGAACTACGTGCCAACCCGACATTGCAGGGCAAAGTGGTATTGCGCCTGACCATCCAGCCGAATGGCAGCGTGTCCCTCTGCAAGGTCGAATCCACGGATATGAATTCCAGCAAGCTGTTAGCGAATATTGTGGCACGGGTGAAACGGTTTAACTTTGGCGCCAAAGCCGATGTGCCGGCGGTCACCATCCTTTATCCCATTGACTTCTTGCCAGCGTCCTGACGTTGTTGATCGAATGACTGGCAACAAGTTATGGACTCAGCAAACACAGGACAGAATGCAAATCTGGCTGGAAAAGCAGGGCGTTTGCGTCGTTCTGGTATAAAGCTGCGTCTGGCCCGTTTGCTCGCGGGCGCCTTCATGCTGTTGGGGTTCACCGAAGCCGTGTACGCCTTCTGCACACTGGACAATAATCCCGCGCCGTTTATCCGCAACGATGTCACCAACAACGTCAGCACCAGCGCCAGCTATTGTGAATTGTGCGGCTATGGTTATGTGACCTTCGAGGTGGCCAATCCCTTCCGCACCGCCAACCTGACCAATGTCCAGGTGGTCGTCAACCTTGGCAGTTCGGGACTGGTGTATGAGCCGACTGCACCTAATGCGATAACCTATAGCGTCAACGGTGGACCTGCGACACCCGGTGCACCACCAGCTGGCGCCGGCTCGGTGCTCACTTTCAACCTGCCCGATGTCGCGCCGGTCAATGGCAGCAGCGCCGGAACGCTGACCGTCACTTTTGCGGTACGGCGAGTCAACAGCCCTGAATCATTGGTCACCGCCAACCGCGCGTTCAGCACCATCCTGACTTACGACACGAATCCGACCGATGGGAGCTGCTCTGGTTATGGCGGGCCGTATAGCGACTCCGATGTACTGCCGTTGCGCGAACCGATTCCACGGATTTTCAAGAGTGGCTGGAACTATGATGCGGGACAGCGCCAGGGCTCGCGCT
>CBDUOW010000373.1:0-2188 GCA_965368945.1 uncultured Gammaproteobacteria bacterium | reverse complement strand
CCGGGACGGGATGCCATTCATGCGGCCCTGCATCCGGATGACAGCAAGAATATTTATTTCGTTGCGCGGGGTGATGGCAGTCATCACTTTTCCGCCACGCTGGATGAGCACAACAACGCTGTGATCAAGTATCAGCTCAAAGGGCGTAAGCGACCTTTTTCATCTTATAATCCGCCAACTAACTAAGTAATATAGTCATCCATGCGAGGACGATTCATCACCGTTGAAGGCAGCGAAGGGGTCGGTAAGAGCAGTAATCTTGCTTTTATCGAAGACTTTCTACGCAAGGCCGGCATTAATATTGTGCGCACTCGCGAGCCGGGGGGGACCTCCCTGGGTGAGTCCGTGCGTGAGCTGTTACTGGATGCACGCCAGACGGCCATGTGTGATGACATGGAACTGTTACTGATGTTCGCCGCCCGCGCACAACATCTTGCCGAAGTAATACGGCCTGCCCTGGAGGCAGGGCAGTGGGTGTTGTGTGATCGGTTTACCGACGCCACCTATGCCTATCAGGGTGGCGGCCGCGGCGTGCCCATGGAACGCATCCAGGTACTGGAAGACTGGGTACAAGGGGAGCAGCGCCCGGATCATACCCTGTTACTGGACATGCCGGTGGCAGACGGCTTGCAACGCGCCGGTGCCCGTAGTGAACCGGATCGGTTTGAACAGGAACAGCTTGCATTCTTCGAGCGTGTGCGGGAAACCTATCTGGCACGGGCAAAAGCGGAACCGGGACGGATCCATGTTATTGATGCCTCACCGGCCCTGGATGTGGTGCAGACGCACATCGCGAACGTACTGCAAAAGATACTGGACTCATGAACGAACTCTATCCGTGGCAAGCCGATGTCTTTGCTGACTTGCAGCAACGTCGCGCACAAGGGCGCCTGGCACATGCGCTGTTAATCAGTGGGCCGGTCGGGATTGGCAAACTGCAACTGGCCAATGTCTTTTCCCAGTCCCTGTTATGCGCCGAACCGCAAGCTGATGGTTTGGCCTGTGGCCAGTGCCATGCCTGTTCATTGTACGCGGCGGGGACTCATCCTGATTTTTTTCGACTCTCTCCGGAAGATGATTCAAAGGTGATCAAGATCGATCAGATCCGGGTCCTGATTGAAAAAATGTCGCTCAGCAGTCATTACGGTCGTTACAGGGCGGTGATTCTGAATCCCGCCGATGCCATGAATATCGCGGCCGCCAATGCCCTGTTGAAGACCCTGGAAGAACCGCCGGCTGACACCGTGCTGTTCCTCATCACCGACCGGCCTTCCTTCCTGCCCGCCACAATTCGTAGCCGGTGTCAGTCCCTGCGACTGGCACTTCCCCCGGTGGAAGTTGCGCAAGCCTGGCTGGCGGCACAGCTGGATACTCCCCGGGATGCGGCAGTGCTGCTGGGACTGGCGGGTGGCGCGCCTTTGGCGGCGGAGGCATTGGCGGCCGAACAGCTGGCGCGTCGCAATAACCTGCTGCAGGGCTGGCAGGCACTGGCTGTTGGCAAAGCCGACCCGGTCAAACTGGCCGCAGAATGGGTCAAGCCTGATCTGCATCTGCCGATAAGCTGGGTGTATGGCTGGGTTGCTGACATGATTCGGCTGCGCAGCGGCAGCGCGGATCGGCTGACGAATGAGGATGCCAAAGCCACTTTGCAGAAACTGGCTCAGGAGTTAGACTTAACACGCTTATATGGACTGTTGGATCGGGTACTGGAAACGATTAAGTTGACGCACAGTCAGGTTAACCCCCAGACCCTGATGGAAGGAATCCTGTTGTACTGGAGCAACCTACCCAGAATCAAGCTGTCAGGACAGGCTAAGTAACAGTAGAGGATACATTATGGCAACGCCAGCGGGTCGACAAGGAATACTCTCACTCAGCATCAAGGATAAGAGCGCCTTGTATGCAGCCTACATGCCGTTTATCAAAAATGGCGGATTGTTTATCCCGACCAACAAGAAGTACAAACTGGGTGATGAAGTCTTCATGTTGTTAACCCTGATGGAAGACAAGGAAAAACTACCCGTGGCCGGCAAGATTGTCTGGGTTACACCGGTTGGAGCACAGGGCAACCGGGCTACCGGTATCGGCGTACAGTTCAGCGGCCAGGACCATGGCAATGCCCGCACCAAAATCGAAACCTATCTTGCGGGAGCATTAAAGTCCGATCGTCAAACCCATACGATGTAAA
>CBDUOW010000372.1:0-2200 GCA_965368945.1 uncultured Gammaproteobacteria bacterium | reverse complement strand
TCATCAAGCAACGTGTTGACGGCGATATTCGCTGGGGCTGATGCCGGCCCAGCGGCGAAACGCGCGACTAAAGTGTGCGGCATCGGAATAGCCGAGTTCCAGCGCGATTTCCAGTAGGTTTTGCTGTTGGTCTTTTAGCAAGGGTAAGGCTGATTCATAACGAAGTTGATCAATCACTTCCTGATAAGTCAAACCCGAATTTTTTAAATGGCGTTGTAATGTGCGCGGTGTTATGCCAAGAATCTCTGCTGTGATGTCCAGGGATAAATGTGTAAATCGCATATAATGTTTTAACACCCGGCGGAGGGAATTGCCGAAGTCGGTGTCCAGCGTGATGTCATCGGGTTCATTTTCCGGTTTGGTGAAAGCCGCAATATCCCCCTGTGATGACTTGCTGAGCAGCTCTAATGGAAATCCAATTGCCGTTGCCGGATAACCAAAGCGTGTATTAGCGTTTCTAATTAGTGGCACATCCGTCAATCCCCTATGATCGTGATTTTGCAGGTAGAGTGTCGTAGGCTGCCAGTGGCTGCCGGCACCGAGGCGAATGGTATCGATCATCATGATCAGCACATAGAGTTCGACTTGCTGACGTTGCATGGGATCATCACCCTCAATGGGGCCACGGCAAAACCAGGCCTGCTTGTCGTCCAGCTTCAGGTAGAAGTCGGCCCGCGAATATTCCATTTTGGCGTTATGGCAAAAGGTCTGGATGGCGTCATACAGGGTGATGGCCTGATACACCATTTTACCGAAATCACCGTGTTCCACCACCGGAACCTGCCCGGCCAGCATGCCCAATTCGGCCAGTCCTTCGCGCCGCGCTGCATCGCCGGCAAAAGTCCAGAGTTGGTAAGCAGTGATTAATCCGTCCTGATTGTTGACAAGATCAGGCGAGAGCCTGTGGGCTTGCAGCAGCTTGTGGGTCGGAACGCCGAGTTTGTCCAATGTCTTCGCAAAGGCATGGGCGTAGCGTGCTCTGACAAGTGGAATTTCCATCTATAGAGATATCTTGTTTTTTTACTTATTTGTATGACTCACACTATATACATACAATGTCAGTTGCTGAAACATAAAATTAGCATATCACGCCAAAAAATATTTGCCATTTTACGCCACATATTAGCCTTAAGTTGTATTCTGATTAATTAGAATTACTTGCTGTTGACACCACGCCCCCAACAGTTCACGCCAACTCTTTACTGACCAATCAGGAGAATTAAATTAATCACCTGCATATGACGTGGTTTCTTGTCGCTTTTTGGCAAGACAGCTCTCGCTATTGTGTGAAACCCTACCGCCTGAATTCGGATGCTAATTTTAATTATCTTGAGGTTGGAGGCAGATATTGTCTGTGAGGCAGTCGACAGAATTATTCACCATCGATTTGGTCCGCAGTTCGATCTGGAAGCTGTTACCCAAAGGCCAGACAACGCTTGCTCATGCCGCTGAGACAATGGGTTTCAGCGCACGGACGCTACAGCGTCGCCTGGCTGAGCAGGGCTTGAATTATTCGCGCCTGGTTGATGAAGTGCGCTTTATCAAGGCACGCGAGCTGATTCAGGCGCGACAAAAGCTAACGGATGTGGCAACACATTTGGGGTATGCCGATGCCGGTAGTTTTACCCGCGCCTTTGAACGCTGGACGGGTATGTCCCCCCTTCAATATCGCCAGCGCTTTTACCAGCGGGCTCATGCAGCAAGAAGCGATTCCCACAAATAATGATTACCTGTTTAATGCCAAGGATATTCCAGGAGCGGTATCGATAACAAATAAGCGACTGCCATAAATGTTTCATAATCAATGTCGTGAAATGGCAAGATTTTATAAGAAGGATTTCACTATGATTCATGCAATGTCACAGGCTGCGGGAATAGCAGCTTTATTCAAGTAATTTATAAATGATAATTAAATTACAAAACCAGGCAATACAAAAAAGCTAGGAGAAACGGTCATGCGAATTAAACTATCAAGATTATTGGCCCTGTTGGTGGCAATGGTCTTCACCATTACTGCCGGTGTAACGCCAACGCTGGCGGAAGAGAAAGCCAAAAAGAAAGCACCGACCCTGGTGTTGATCACCAACGTCGATGTCTGGGACGGCACCAGCGATAAAGTGCAAAAAGGCGTTGATGTCCTGGTCGAAGACAACAAGATTAAAAATGTGGCCAAGGGTATCAAGGCAAAAGGCGCCACCGT
>CBDUOW010000371.1:0-2201 GCA_965368945.1 uncultured Gammaproteobacteria bacterium | reverse complement strand
ACACCGACACAGCCTTTTTCCGCGGCGCTAACCGGGGCTGAAGCCAACAGGCCGGTCATGAACAGGGCGGCTAAAAAGGCGGATACGAATTTCTTGGTAATAGTCATGGCATTATCTCCGTTGTTGTTGGTAGAAAATTAACTTTCGTACAGATGGAAGTATTCTTCCGCAGAAAGTTCTTCAATTGAATCGGTAGTGACACAGCCTTTTTCAGCGGCACTTACCGGTGCACTTGCCAACAGGCCGGTCATGAACAGGGCTGCCAGAAAGGCAGATACGATTTTCCTGGTTGAAGTCATGGCATTTTCTCCTTGTGATGGTTTTATATATTATCTTTCGTAGCGGTCGAAGATTTCTTCGCTGGAAAGTTGGTCGATAGGATCAGTTTTCAGTACACCTTCTGCACTGGCGGTTGTGATACCCAGGGCACCTGTCAGAAACAAAGCGGCCAGGAAGGCAGATACGATTTTGTTTACAGTCGTCATTGTCTTGATCTCCATGTTTGATTTTTTGGGCCAGTTTTGTTGAATTAACCGGGCTTGTAACATTCGACCGCAAGAGTGTCGGAAGTTCATGATTTAATTAAAAAAATTTCGCTTTGCGCTACGTTCGCAAAACTCAAATGGATTCAAAAAAGTTTAAAAATATTTCCGATCGGGGTAAATATGAATCGAAAGTATGAGGATTTGTAGCGGGATCTATGCAGAACAAACGTATATAAGCAGTCCGTTGTTTAAAAGTTTTTGATTAATTAAGCGGAATTATATTCGCGTCCCTGGCGACGCGCTCCAGTACCAGCGAAGAAATCGCTTCTACAATCTCGACGCGGCTCGGCATGATGTGCGTGCCTTCGGTCCAGATGATTTCATAGGGTTCTTTGGCCGCGTTATGCAGCGCCGTTATACTGGAAGCCGGAAAGGAGGGGTCCTGGCGCGCATTAATGATGATAACCGGCCGAGGCGAGATGCGACCGACCCACTGTTCCGGTCCGAGATGGTGGCTTAATGTCATCCAGCTTAGTAACTTGCCGCTGACATAGCATAAAGCTGCGGATGAGGTGTAGCGTTCGGTACCTTTGCCCAGCACTTTATCCGGTTCGCCCGCACCATGAATGAGCCAGACACGTCGAAAACGTGGATCCAGTGCGCCGGGCACACTGACAAAAAACGCCCCCAGGCTGACACCGGCCAATTCAATCCGCTCGGGATTGATTTGTGATTGAGTGATGAGGTAATCCATCGCCAGCATCAGTGCCGGCGCAGTGTCCCTGATAGCCTGCTGAATGGCGTATAAGTCGGTGACCAACGCCATACCCCTGGCTTTGGGATCGCCGGCAAAGGGATAGGAGATAGCGGCCAGCGCAACGCCACGGGTATCGGTGATCAACTTGACGGCATCACGACCGGTGCGGCGCCCGCCAAGCAGTAACACCAGGGGATGCGGTGAGGTTGATGATATGGGCAAGCGGGTGGTGAGTTCGACGCGAAGACCGCTGGAAGAGAGGAGGGTGAGTTCCGTATAGATGGAATCCTGTTCCTGCCATTGGGCGGTTTGCTGGACTTTGACCAGTTGTCCTTTGCGGTCGGTATAGTGCAGGGTCGGATCCGGTATTACCGGCACCAGGGCGAAGGCCAGTAATATCAGGGTGAGACCGACTAACCCGAAGAAGGCCCAGCGAATGACTCGCAGCCATCGCCTGGAAGGCCCTGCATCATGGCGGCTGGTGGCCATGTTTTCTCCGCTAGAGGTTTATATATAGTGTAATCCATACAGGGTGAGGATAAAGCTAAAACAGTAGATATAAAAAAACCGGGCTTTGGGGGCCCGGTTTGTCATTGACGACAAAGGGAGTTACTCAAGGGAGGAGTAACGGTTGGGAATCTGTGTTACTTGGGGTGCAGGCGGACGATGCCGACCAGTCTCAGTACCCACTTTTCAAAAATTGGTTCCGATGTGCCGGACTTCATCTTGCGAATGAAGTATTTCTCAAATGCAATCTTGGCCCAGTGGACCCATTTGCCTTTCTTGAACCAGGTGACATTGCGTGGCGGGATCTGCGGCAAGGCCACAAACGCGGCACCTGTATCCCCCAGGTCGGCAAGACAGAAAGCATTCCAGGTGGCTTTATCGGTAGCGACGTAACCGGTCAGTTCGTTTTTGATGTTATGCACGATGGCGGTCACCATGGATTCGATCATGTA
>CBDUOW010000370.1:0-2202 GCA_965368945.1 uncultured Gammaproteobacteria bacterium | reverse complement strand
TGTCACTGAATAAAGGAATGGAAGCCATGTCGCTCGCTGTCGTCTACAGTCGCGCGCCGGTGGGCATTAGCGCCCCACTGGTCAGCGTTGAAACCCACCTGGCCAATGGCCTGCCTGCACTCTCCATCGTGGGACTGGCGGAAACCGAGGTCAAGGAAAGCAAGGATCGGGTCCGGGCCGCCCTATTGAACACCCGTTTCGACTTCCCCAGCCGCCGCATCACCATTAACCTGGCGCCCGCTGATCTTCCCAAAGAAGGCGGACGCTTTGACCTGGCCATTGCCCTCGGGATTCTGGCAGCGTCACAACAAATCCCCACAGCCGATCTGGAGCAGTATGAGTTCCTGGGGGAACTGGCGCTCAGTGGGCAGTTGCGGCCGATACGGGGCGTCCTGCCCGCAGCCATTCAGGCCGCAGACACTGGCCGTATTCTGGTAATCCCCGCGGAAAACGCCCCGGAAGCGGCCCTGGTGAGCCGGGCGCGGGTCCTGCCAATCCACCATATCCTGGAGCTGTGTGCTCACCTGAACGGCCAGCAGCGCCTGGAATTCTTTCAGGCCACCACCAAGGCCAATGGTGTTAATCAGCCCGACCTGGCCGAGGTAAAGGGTCAACAACATGCCAAGCGGGCGCTCGAGATCGCCGCCGCCGGGGGGCACAGCCTGCTAATGATTGGCCCACCTGGAACGGGCAAAACCATGCTGGCATCCCGGCTACCGGGTATATTGCCGCCCATGAACGAGGCTGAGGCCCTGGAAACGGCCGCATTGCATTCCATCAGCAGCCACGGTTTCGACCTGAAAAACTGGAAACAACGCCCGTTTCGCCAACCTCACCATACTGCCTCGGCGGTCGCCCTGGTGGGGGGTGGCAGCACACCCCGGCCGGGTGAAATTTCCCTGGCCCATAATGGGGTGGTATTCCTGGACGAATTGCCGGAGTTCAACCGCCATGTACTGGAAGTGTTACGCGAACCGGTGGAATCCGGTCAGATCACCATATCCCGTGCCGCCCGCCAGGCTGACTTTCCAGCCCGCTTTCAACTCATCGCCGCGATGAATCCCTGCCCCTGCGGCTATCACGGTCACCCCAGCGGACGTTGTCGTTGTACACCCGATCAGATTATTCGTTATCGCGGCAAAATCTCCGGCCCCCTCTTGGATCGCATTGACCTGCATGTGGAAGTGCCAAGCCTGCCTGTTAATCAGTTACATGCTAATAACCAGGACGAAATCGAATCAAGCCGCGCTGTCGGCAGCCGTGTTGCTGCGGCTCGCCAGCACCAGTATACACGCTCTGATCTGGCGAATAGTCAACTAGGCAACCGCCAGGTGGAGCATTATTGTCAGCTGGATAAGGAAAGTCGGATATTACTGGAGCAAGCTATTACCAAACTCGGTCTGTCCGCCCGCGCCTATCATCGTATTCTTAAAGTAGCCCGCACGATCGCGGATTTGGCTGGGGAAGATCATATTGGCTTACCCCATTTGACCGAGGCGATAGGTTACCGACGCCTGGACCGTCAGGCAGGAATTTCTTGACGGGTTAACAAAACCCGATAGATGTATAAAAAGTTCAGCCCGTACTGATATCAGATATCGCTTCAGGTTTTTGTCGTAATTTTCGACTGAGTTCATCAATCGATAGCGGGTAATAGAAAAAATATCCTTGTAATGTATCCGCTCCATATCGCTTAAGAATATCTCGTTGGCCTTTTGTTTCAACACCTTCGACTATCACTGGCAAACCCAGTGAATGGGACATGGCAATTATCGCACGGGTAAGTTCAGCATCGTCTTGCCGGGTTTCAATATCCTGTACAAAACTACGATCAATTTTCAGGACATCAATCTGGAACTTCCTCAAATAACTCAGTGATGAGTACCCGGTACCAAAATCATCCAGAGAAATCCGCACACCCAATGCTTTAATCTCCCTTAAAGTATTGATGGAATGTTCCACCGCATCAATCAAGGTGGATTCGGTTAACTCCAGAGTCAATAGCGCGGGATCGATTCCGATTTCGTCAAGCAAACCCTTTATAACTCCGGCTAAATCACCATGCCGAAGCTGAACACCTGAAACATTAACAGATACCGGCACCACCTGGATATTAGCACGTTGCCAGGATTGAATCTGGAGAATTACCTCTTCAATAACCCAATTTCCTAACGACACGATCAAACCATTTTCTTCGGTCAT
>CBDUOW010000369.1:0-2202 GCA_965368945.1 uncultured Gammaproteobacteria bacterium | reverse complement strand
CCGTCTCTGAGCCGTCACTAATACCTGAAGCTGTTCGGCCATATGATCAAAATCGCGGCCCAGATCGGCGATTTCATCCCGGCGCTTACCAATCAAAGGCATTACCCGTGTATCCAATCTTCCACGGGATAACGCACCTGCCGCACGCTGCAGATGGCGCACAGGCCGGGTGAGATACCAGGCCAGGCCAGCACTGAATAACAGGCTTGCTAACACCGCAACAGCCAGCCTGAGTTCAAGAGTACTCTGCTCTGCCATGTGCTGATGAGGACCACCTCGTTTACGCATTTCGATGGGTACGAACAATATGTATTCTTGGTTGCTCGGAGAGATTACCCTCCGCAACCCGGGTACGCGTACCGCCTGGCCGAGTTCGCTGCGAGCACGTTCTAATGCCGCTGGCGGTACAGTGCGGTCAAACAGATCCTCACCGGATTCATTCACAATCAGCACAGCAGGACGACGAGGCCCGGGCCAGTCGGCAAACAATGAAAGTACGGCTTCCTTTCCGCCATGCGATAACGCTGCAGCCGTCGCACTAACAGCAAAGCTTGCACGTGGACCGGCGGCAAACTCACTAAACGCCTCGAACCGACTCTGGTTGTGCAAATGTACCGCCACACCAACACCTGCGGTAATAACCACCAACGTCAACCAGAAGCCCAGAAATATTTTCCAGAATAAACGACCCATCATTTCAACCTTTGAGGTACTGGTAACCTACACCACGCACTGTCTGAATTGGCGATCGTCCATCCGGCAAGTTACCCAGTTTGTGGCGCAAATTACTTACATGCATATCCAGACTGCGATCGTAACGCTCCAGTTCACGCCCCAGGGCCTTCTCACACAACTCAGCCTTGCTGACCACACGCCCTGCCTGCCGCATTAGCACTTCCAGTAAATTAAATTCCGTACTGGTGAGTTCCAGCGCCTCCATCGCCCAAACAGCCGTCCGTTCCGACGGACTGATTACCAGTTCGCCTATACGTAATTCACCAGCTGTTTGCCTGCCTTGGACCTGACCTTCAGTGCGACGCAGGATCGCACGTAAGCGGGCCACCAATTCGCGCGGGTTACAGGGTTTGGGCAAATAATCGTCGGCCCCCAGTTCCAGTCCAACGATTCGATCCACATCATCCCCCTTGGCCGTAAGCATTAACACCGGCACCTGGGATTGCTGACGGATCTGACGCAGCGCTTCGATCCCGCTTAATCGGGGCAACATCACATCCAGCACCACCACATCATGCGACCCACTTATCGCCGCAGCTACACCGGTCGAACCATCATGGACAGCCTCAACCACGAAACCTTCGACCGCCAGATAGTCGGTCAGCATTTCGGTCAGCTCCATATCATCGTCAACAAGTAGTACCTGGTTCATGGAGATCAATTCTCAGCGCAATGACCAATTCTGTATATGTTGCCACAAACCGGGCACACAAATGCAGCCTTTACCTATCTTTACAAACCTTTACGCGCTTATGACCCAAGCTTGCATTCGGCTAGCCCATACTTTGTGCACCGGTTACGAACATATCCTGACCGTAAATTAACCGATAGATAGATAAATGTGAGGAAACGTCATGAAACACAAGAAACTGATTATCGCTTCTACCCTTGGTGCTGGCCTGCTGGCACTGAGCGCCGCCACTATATTACAGGCTAGCCCGATTGGTAGCTGCGAGCCGGGTGCTCGACATGCCATGTTCCAGGGCAAGCAAGGCCGTCATGCTGGTCCAATGAAAATGCTGCGCAAATTAGATCTGACCGAAGAACAGCAAGACAAAGTATTTGAACTAATGCATGAACAAAAACCGGCCATGCGCGACAAGATGAAAGAAATGCGACAAGCTCGCCAGGCAATTCATGAGGTAGTACTGAGCGATAAGTATGACCCCAAACAGGTTAGCCTGCTGGCCGACAAACAAGGCAAATTGGTTGCCGAAATGATCAAAATGCGCACCAAAAATTTCAACCAGGTTTATTCAATGTTGACGCCGGAGCAGAAAGTGAAGGCCAGAGAAATGAACGCGAAGTTTGAACAGCGTTTTAATTAAACTACAATTACTCTCAGAACGTTCAATATTAGGGGCGCAACATTATCGCCCCTAATATTAAACAAAAAAAAGCCGACTCAATGTCGGCCTTTTTATGATATCAAGTAAATATCTTCGCCCAGGCTGGCATTTCCGGCGG
>CBDUOW010000368.1:0-2203 GCA_965368945.1 uncultured Gammaproteobacteria bacterium | reverse complement strand
TCACGGTGAATCAGCTCGGGCTCGGCCACATAACCCAGGATTTTCTCAATCTGTTCGCTGGATTGTCCCAGCAAACGCCTCACTTCATCGGAGGAATAGTTCACCAGGCCGCGGGCGATTTCCCGACCGTGACTATCCAGGCAGGCCACCACTTCACCCCGACTAAACTGCCCTTCCACGCCGGTCACACCGACGGCCAGCAGGCTTTTGCCCGCGGTCTTCAGCACCTTCACCGCGCCCTCATCCAGCATCAACTTGCCACGCAACTGCAGGTGACCCGCCAACCATTGTTTATGGGCGGCCAGCGGCACCTGGTTCGCCGTCAGCAGGGTGCCGAGCTGCTCGGCAGCGCGAATGCGTAACAGGGCATCCGGTTCACGCCCGGAGGCGATCACGGTGCAGGTGCCGGAACGGGCTGCCAGGCGGGCAGCCCGCAGTTTGGTCGCCATGCCACCCCGCCCAAGCTGACCACCGGCCTCGCCGGCCATGGCATCAAGCCTGGCGTCGTCCGCGGCGGCCTCCTGGATCAACTCGGCGTCCGTATGCTGGCGCGGATCCTGTTCATACAGCCCGGCCTGATCCGTGAGAATAATCAGGTGTTCCGCTTCCACCAGATTGGCCGCCAGCGCGGCCAGGGTATCATTGTCGCCAAACCGGATCTCATCGGTGATGACCGTGTCATTCTCATTAATGACCGGCACAACCCCGAGCTCTAACAGACTGCGGATGGTACTGCGCGCGTTCAGATAACGGGTACGATTTGACAGGTCATCATGGGTCAACAGAATCTGCGCGGTATGCAGGCCAAATTTACTGAAGCTCGATTCCCAGGCCTGCACCAGGCCCATTTGCCCCACCGCCGCGGCCGCCTGCAGGGCATGCAAGGCATGGGGCCGCTGCTGCCAGCCGAGGCGACACATGCCTTCTGCGATTGAACCGGAAGATACCAGTACCAGCTCCACGCCCTGCTGGCGCAAGTGGGCCATTTGCTCGACCCATTTGGCAATATCCTCACGATTCAGCCCCACACCGTTATCGGTGAGCAGCGCGCTGCCGATCTTGATGACCCAACGTCGGGCCGTGGTGAGTTTTTGGCGTTTGGACATAACGTTTTTATTTAATTACCCGCAACCTCGATCCGCTCACTCGCATGTATCAGGTTGGTGTCAGTCTTCAGCTTCCTTCCGTTGCCGCTGTGCCTCAATATACTCCATAATGCGATAACACAGTTGCTGTGTCCCCTGTTTGTTGATCGCCGATATCATGAACACCGGGCCTTGCCAGTTTAGACGCTCCCGGATCGCGTTACATTTCGACTCGCGCTCATCTTCCGGTAACAGATCAATCTTGTTCAATACCAGCCAGCGTTCGTACTGCATCAGTTCCGGATCAAAACGCTTCATTTCCGTCTCGATGGTGCGAATTTCCTCGACCGGATCAACTGACTCGTCAAACGGTGCCGCATCCACCAGGTGCAGTAACAGGCGAGTGCGGGAAATGTGCTTGAGGAACTGGATTCCCAGCCCGGCCCCTTCTGCCGCCCCTTCAATAATGCCGGGAATATCGGCCACCACAAAGCTGCGGTGGGATTCGACCCTCACCACCCCCAGATTGGGATACAGCGTGGTAAAGGGATAACCCGCGACCTTGGGACGGGCCGCCGAGACGGCGCGTATAAAGGTGGACTTACCGGCATTGGGCAGCCCCAGCAGCCCCACATCCGCCAGAACTTTCAGCTCCAGCCGTAATTCGAACGCTTCGCCGGGGGTGCCCGGGGTGGACTGACGTGGGGCACGATTGGTGCTGCTTTTATAGCGGGTGTTGCCAAGGCCATGCACCCCGCCCTGCGCCACCAGCAGCTGCTGCTCGTTTTTCACCACATCGCCGATGAGTTCGGCCGTGTCCACATCATGCACCTGGGTGCCGAGTGGCACCTTGATATACAGGTCGTCCCCGCTCTTACCGGTGCAATTGCGGCCGCGACCGGCTTCGCCGTTTTCTGCCCTGAAGTGACGGGTAAAGCGAAAATCGGCCAGGGTGTTGAGATTCGAATCGCCAACCAGGTAGACACTGCCGCCGTCACCCCCGTCGCCGCCATCCGGGCCACCGAACTCGATGTACTTCTCGCGCCGGAAACTGACACAGCCGCTGCCACCGTTACCGGCCTGTACCTGGATTGTGGCTTCATCGACGAATTTCATAG
>CBDUOW010000367.1:0-2206 GCA_965368945.1 uncultured Gammaproteobacteria bacterium | reverse complement strand
CTCCCTGACGGTGACTCTGGCCAAGGCCGCTGCCATGGCGATTGAGAAACACCCGATTATCAACGCGGTATACCAGCACGAAGATCGCATTGTCGAACGGGAGCATGTCGATATCGGTCTGGCGGTGGAAACCGAAGGCATGGGACTGGTGGTGCCCGTGCTGCGTGACGCTGCCAATCGTGACCTCAGCGATTTGTCCGCTGGCTGGAAAGACCTGGTGGATCGTGCTCGCGCCCGGCGACTCAAGCCGGAGGAATATTCCAACCCGACTTTTACCATTTCCAATATGGGCATGATGGGAGTCAGTCATTTTGACGCCATCCCTTCACCGGGGACCTCGGCGATTTTTGCTATCTCCACCCTTGGACCACAAGGGATGCCAGTGACCGTGACGGCGGATCACCGCATTGTGAACGGTGCCGATGCGGCCAAGTTCCTCAACACTTTCAAGGAATTGGTGGAAAGCCCTCTATGGCTGGACGCTTCAGCCGCGGCGGTTGCCTCCGCTCCGGCGGTTGCGGCAGCGCCCAAGCTGGCCAGGTTTGATTTTGAAATGCCCAAGGGCGATTTCGATTATGACGTGGTCGTGATTGGCGGCGGTCCGGGTGGCGAAGATTGTGCCCGCGATCTTGTGGAGCATGGCTTTAAGGTCGCGATGATTAATGATGCGCCCTTCCCGGGCGGAGAATGCCTGTGGCGCGGCTGTATTCCATCCAAGGCATGGCGTGCTGCTGCTGATCGCATGCGGGATCGGGCCCATGACGGCCTCATGGGCATCAAGGGCACCACCAAGCCCGAACTGGACTGGAACAAGCTGGAGAAACATCGCCGAAACGTCCTGGAAGAAAGGGGCAAGATGGCACTGAACACCGACAAGGGTGTGAAGATCGATGTGATCCAGGGTTTTGCCCGTTTCGTGGATGACCATACCGTTTCGGTTGAGCCTCTCGGTGGGCATAAAGACCCCCATACCCGGTTTATGCCGGAATCAGAGGGAAGTGCGAGTGGCGCGAAAGGCAGCAAGCCGGAAGCGCCCAGGAGTGTTAGTTTTGCGGTGGCGGTGATCGCGACCGGTGCACCGCCGTTTGTACCGCCGATACCGGGCGCCGCAGAGAGTGTGCAGGCAGGCGGCATCCTGACTTCCGATACGGTCTGGGGCTTAAAGGAAATACCCAAGCGCCTTGGCGTTATCGGTGGTGGCGCCATCGGGGTGGAAATGGCGCAAATCTTCCAGGACTTTGGTACCAAGGTCCAGTTGTTTGAAGGGCAGGATCGTATTCTGGCCGAAGTGGAACCGGAAGTGGCGAAGCAACTGACCGCCATCCTGAATGATGATCCACGCCTGACGATTGAGACCGCGGCCAAGATCAAGGACATCAAGGGTAAGCCGGGTGCCATGAAAATGGGTTTTGAGGATGCCGAGGGCAAGGCTCGTAGCTTCAGTTGTGACTATGTCATCATGGCCACCGGCAAGCGTCCGGATCTTGAGCCCTTACAACTCGATAAAGCCGGTGTAGCAGTCGAGAACGGCGTCATCAAGGCAGACGCGCGTTGCCGAACCAGTGTGCCGCATATCTTTGCAGTCGGTGATGTTATTGGCGGCTTGATGCTCGCGCATACTGCCGGCCAGCAGGGACGAGTTGCAGCCATGACCATCAGTGGCGAAGACATGGTTTACGACCAGGACAAGGATTCCGGCGTGATCTTTACCCGTCCGCAAGCCGCCTTTGTGGGCTTGTCCATGGAACAGGCAAAACAGAAGGGTATCGATGCGGCCGAAGTGAAAGTGCCGATGAGTGTCGATGCCAAGGCGATGATTACCGGTGAGACTCTTGGCTTGATCAAAATCGTCGCTGAAAAGGCGTCCCATCGCGTCATCGGTGTGCACTTTCTGGCGGATCATGCTGACACCTTGATCGGTGAAGCGGTGATGATGGTCAGTGGCAATATGACACTGGAGCAGGTGGGACAGGCAATTCATCCCCATCCTACCCAGACGGAGCTGTTTGGTGATCTGGCAAGACGATTGTCATCACGTTTAAAACGTGCCGAACGTCGTGCGAAAAAGAAATAGCCTTTTCCCTCAAGGCGGTCATTAACAAGGGGACACGCGGGTGTCCCCTTCGTCTTTAGTCAGATGGTGGTCGGATTTCGGGTATAATGCCGCCCGGTTTCAATTGAGTTAATTTGTTATTCGCTAACTGGA
>CBDUOW010000366.1:0-2209 GCA_965368945.1 uncultured Gammaproteobacteria bacterium | reverse complement strand
TGTTCCTGGAGTTCTCTATTATCTGCCTTGAGCTCGGCGAGTTCCGCTTTCAGATCCTTGACTTTTTTAACCTCAGGATCGGGTAACCAGGGGATCGTCTTATCGCCTGCGACCCTGGATTCATATTTGGATATTTCATCGTAAAAGCTCTGCAGAATGTCGCCTACCTTGTTCTTCTGGGGGAGCTCGAATCGAATACAGGGAAAATATTCAATGATTTTTCCTGAGGACGAGTCCGGATCTCCTTTACCAGAGATTTTGCTGTGCACAGAGAACACAAAACTGTCCAGGCACGACAGTATGTTTTCAAGATTGGGGACAAAGCCATGAGCATCGAGAACCGTCTTGATAGTAGAGACCGGGTTAGAAAACAATACCTTGTCGATAGTAATATAGAAAAACTTTTCATCACTATCATAACCGACAGCGGACAGGTTCTTGTTGATTGATGCCTTTGAAAGATCCGCCTCTCCTTTATCAGAGATGACCTTTAATTTTCCTTTTTCAAAAATCGCCAACTGCGCACCTCTTATAAATAATACGTCAAAGAGGTTTTGACCCGGCAATTAAAAAACTGCCAGATGAAGATTTGATCTTTCCGAAAGCCATGATCTCTTGATAACGGAAGGGGAGTATTTTTCGCACACACTACCTGGCAATGATTAAGTTTGACATAATTGTATACAGCATTTTAATTATCGGGCTCGCCCGCAACCAACTGCGCTGTCTGAATACAGGATTTTGTTGGTCCTGCCCAAACCCTATCGGCTACATATAATCTGGATTTCTTCCCATAGACCAACATGGGCAAAAATGTGAACCAGTTCACATACGGTGGTTTCTACCTGACCCAGCGGATTAACAAATGGATACTTCTGCCAGACAGGCAATTTACCACCAAATTGATATCGGCATCTAATGGATTTGCTTAAGAAATAAGCACATTATGCTCATTCTGTGAACATTCGCTCTGTTTAATGCTTCTGAATGTTGGCAGCCCAGCTACAATCGAGTGCACTTTTACTCTTTACCGACTAAGACACAGAGCCGATAGGTAGCCCTCATACCTAAATCATCCGTATGTCAGCCTGACTCTGGCAGGTTATTAAATGTCGGTTTAAAGAACTTATTATTAGTGTGGACATTAAATCCATTACATCTGGGGTATCGAGTGCTGAAGGTGCGGAGTTGAATGTGAAGTTAAGGGGCGTTCCGCTTTAACACAAGGTTAGAATGAAACCGTGCATGTGTGAGAATAGAAACGACGATGCCAGTAGCCAAGGCATAAACGCCTAAGATCTCCTCGTAATACAAGAATACCATCCCAGGTAAAAGGCCTACGCCTAATGCTGACCACCAGCTAGCCAAACCGTAACGCAAAAGTAGCGTATATGCCGGTGCACCAAAGAACACGACTGGAAGAAAAGCAAATACAAGAAATACCGCGAACAACGCCAGGAAATCCCTGGCAGTTTCAGGAATGGTTGCTGGCATAACAGAAAAGAGACCGGAGATAACGCCATAGCCAGCAAAAATAGAAGCGCATATTACCAGGGCTGATAGAGCAGTGATTTCAACCTTGAATAATTCTCGCAGATAATTCATCTAGGTGCTAATGCTTGCGTTATGTTCATATTAATGTGGGATCTGCTGATCCTGGCTGATCCATCCCTTGCTCTCAGCCAGCTTCGAATACCAGATCAAAAACGCCGCCACCACCAGTGGCATCAGAATAATCCCCAGGATCTCGCCGAGACCGAAGTCGATACCGACGCCAAGGGTATGGATCATTGTCACGGTCACGCCAAGTAGCGACACAATAAACAGATAGTACGCAGCCGACTTCCTGAGCAGAAGCAGAAGGCAGCCAAGCGTGCCGCCGAAAACGGCTATCGCAAAAGCGCCGGTGGCCCATGCAGGTCGGCTTTCGATTATCGCGCGCTCGGACTCGCGATATGCAGCGAGCATATCTGGATTCATCTGCACGAAGAAATTTATGGCGCCCATAACATTCCAGATCAGCGCGACAGCGCCAATTGCCCAGAAACTCCAGTGAACACCACCAACGTTTTCATCGCTCATCGTATCCTCCAATTATTAATGTTTTTTTATTTGTTGATTATTTTTCATTACTCATAACGTTATAAGTAAGTGGCAACCTAAAGACGTGTGGAACACGACTTTTGGTTGTCCAAGAGAGCAACGCGAA
>CBDUOW010000365.1:0-2214 GCA_965368945.1 uncultured Gammaproteobacteria bacterium | reverse complement strand
GAAGCCGCGGGTCAATGGATTCACGCGCACGCCCGTGCGCGCAATGACATTCAAATCGTGATGGCCCAGCAGCTGTTCGAGCTCTCGGGGTTTGGGAAAGCGCCGCCACTGATGCGTGCCTTTTGGTAACCAGCGCAGAATGTATTCCGCGCCGACGATGGCGAACAACCACGACAACCAGGTGCGATTGATGGTGGCCAGCGTCATCACGCCGTTGGGCGCCACCAGCTCACAACAGGCCTGCATAAAGCCGGGCAGGTCGGCGACGTGTTCCACCACTTCCATGTTCAACACCACGTCGTAACTCACGCCCTCGGCCAGCAGGGCCTCGGCGGAAATGGTTCGATATTCAATGTCGAGGTCGGCGTATTGCGAGTGGCGGCGGGCAATGACAATGTTGCGCTCCACCACATCCACCCCGGTGACGCTGGCGCCGAGTCGCGCCATGGCTTCGCTGAGGATGCCGCCACCACAACCCATATCCAGCATACTTATGCCGGCAAGCGGTTGGGGCAGGTTGGCATCGCGCTGAAAATAGTCGGCTAGAAACTGGCGCAAGTAAGCGACCCGCAATCTGTTCAAGCGATGCAGCGGCCAGAAGGGGCCGGAGGCATCCCACCAGGTCTGCGCCAGTCGCTCGTAATAAGCAACTTCGTCGGGATCAATGCTCCTGGCCGGCATGCCGGGTAAATAGTTCTCGTGAATGTTCATGACCGTTACGCAATGTGTGTGTTAATAAAAAGGGCCGGGGGATAAACCCCGGCCAAAGGTAAGAGCTAGGGGAGCTCTTTAGGGAAGTCAGTTGGGCATGATGACTTTATCCACCACGTGGATAATGCCGTTGCTTGCCACGATGTCAGTCTTGATGACCTTGGAGTCATTCACCTTCACACCATAGCTGCTGCTGATGGTGACAGACTGACCGGCGACGGTTTCGGCCGAGTCGAGACGCATGACTTCATTGGCGGTCACCTTGCCGCGGATCAGGTGGTTGGTCAGGACCTTGGTCAGAGCTTCCTTGTCCATCAGCAGGGCATTCAGATCGTCAGCGGGTATCCGGGCAAAGGCCTCATCGGTAGGCGCGAACAGGGTATAGGGCCCTTCGCCTTTCAGGGTCTCCACCAGCCCGGCGGCCTTGGCGGCGCTCAGCAGGGTATCAAAATTACCAGCTGCGGCTGCGGTATCGACGATGTCTTTCTTGGCTGCATCGTTGTGCATGCCGTGGTGGCCCGCGATGGCCAGACTGGCCGTCACTAAAAATAACAGCCCGACAGTGGCTTGCATGATGATGGCCGGCTGAAGGCGCTGGGTGAGTGCTGTAATTTTTCGCATGATTCGTATCTCCTGTAACCGTGTTTGGGTAATTTGTTATACAACTGTCCTAGACAATAATTGAACAAAATGCTATTGTCAAGGGGAAATCTTGAACAAATCCTTGACAGCACAATGTCAAATACTTAAGTATGAGGTGCCTATATATATGGAATGGCTGGAATTGACTGAACTGCCCAACGACCTCCATCTCGACCCCCGTCACCCCATCCAGGTGGTAGCTCGACATACGGGTCTCTCAACCGATGTGATTCGGGTGTGGGAACGCCGTTACGGCGCCGTCACCCCGCAGCGCTCGGCCTCCAGCCGGCGACTGTATTCCGACGCCGACATTTTGCGGCTGCAGCTGCTGCAACAGGCCACCAGCAGCGGGCGGCGCATCAGTGATGTGGCCACCCTGAGTGAGGTGGAACTGCGGGATTTGATTGCGGCGGATGAAAAAGTCGTCGCGCGGGTGCCCGCCCGGGCCGCGACGGCCGGCACGGACTCGACTGCGCTGGGCTATATCGAGGCCGGTAAAGCGACCATCCGTGAAGCCGATCCGGTGGCGTTGGAACAGGTATTGGCCCGTGCCTCGGTCGAGTACAGCGTGCCCGAGCTGTTCGAACGCGTCATTATTCCCCTGATGCAAGATGTCGGGCAGTCCTGGCAAGACGGCGAGATCCGCGTCAGCCAGGAACACATGGCCACCGCGGTGGTGCGCTCCTTCCTCGGCAACCTGGTGGCCGGCAGTAACATGGCGCAAACCGGCCCCCTGCTGGTGGTGACCACACCGCGGGGCCAGAGTCATGAATTGGGCGCACTCATGGCCGCGGTGGTGGCGGCCTCGGATGGCTGGAATGTCATGTATCTTTCACCCAACATGCCGGCGAATGAAATCGC
>CBDUOW010000364.1:0-2222 GCA_965368945.1 uncultured Gammaproteobacteria bacterium | reverse complement strand
AGCACAAACTCTTCATCAATAAATATGCGCTGGACATATGGTGATGAGAGTTACATAGCTGCCAGCTGGGAGTTGTTTGTCAAGTCTCGTTTTAATGGGCCTCGCTGGAGAATTATTGCGAGCCAGCGAGAAGCCGATGCCCTACTGCCAATCAGCATGTTCAGCAAGATTTTTCCCCTTGTTATTTTCCTGTCACTTCTTGTTATATTGTTGCTTAGCATCACACAAATTCGACGCAGTATGATCCCGCTTGAAAAGCTCATGGAAGGAACGCGACGAGTTGCAAACAGAGAATTTAACAAGCCTGTGAAGGTTGATAGTAATGATGAATTTGAAAGCCTGGCAAATTCATTTAATATAATGACAGCTCGTTTAGGCAAACAGATTAATGCGCTGACTATATTGTCAGAACTCGATCAGCTTATATTGTCAAATCCAAATATAGAGACCGTTTTGCTGACCATATTAAAAAGAATTCACGAAATTACGCCATGCGAACTAATAAGTATTGCACTTACTGATAAAGAAGATGCAGAAATCGGCTGGGCATACATAAGTATTGCCGGCACTGAACGTATGCCTAAAGTGGAAAAAATCAGTATTCCAAACACTGAATCAAATATGTTGCTTGTTTACAGCAACACCTTCAATGTAAACCTTAACAATGATTCCTGGAAGTTCCTTGATCACCTGGGAAAACGCGACGCCGAAATTGTACAAGTATTCCCCATTGTTATAAATGACAGGCTGAATGCAATTGTCAGTTTGTCCTATCCGAAAGAATTGGCATTTAACAATGAGGAGCTTGGTTATATACGCGATCTGGTAGACAGGCTTGCGGTGGCGCTTGCAACCGCATCTCGTGATGAGAAATTATATTATCAGGCTCATTACGACATACTTACCAGCCTTCCAAACAGGCAATTATTTAATGATCGCCTGGAGCAACAAATAATCCATGCGCATCGTGAGAACCAACTGGTTGGGTTACTCTATATAGATCTGGATCGCTTCAAAAGCATCAATGATTCTCTTGGCCATTCTATTGGTGATAAATTATTGCAACAGGCAGCTATTCGACTCATTCATTGTGTCAGGGAAACTGACACTGTAGCACGTCTGGGTGGTGATGAGTTTGTCGTAATACTTTCAAGCATATTCAGCCCCAAGGATGCCAGCACAATTGCTGAAAATATTATCACCAGGATATCAAAATCATTCAGAATCGGCCCACATGAAATATTTGTCACCCCAAGCATCGGAATAACAATCTATCCAACGGATGGTACAAGTAGTGAAGAATTATTAAAACATGCTGATGCCGCAATGTATCGCGCCAAAGAACTCGGTAGCGGGAAATACATGTTTTTCGAAGAAAAAATGAACCTGGAGGACATGGAAAGAACCAGTATGGAGCATGATATGCGCCATGCATTGCAACGGGGAGAATACGATGTTCTTTTCCAGCCACAACTCAATCTTCAAACTGGTGAACTTGTCGGTGCCGAATCTCTAATTCGATGGAATCATCCTGAGCATGGCGTCATTCCACCTTCCCGTTTTATTTCCCTGGCCGAAGACACGGGGATGGTGGAACCAATTGGCGAATGGGTTCTTAGGACAGCATGCAAGCAATACAGGGATTGGCATGCACAAGGAGTTTTGATTGATCGTATATCAGTAAATGTATCCTGCAGGCAGTTTATCCAGAGTAACTTCGTCGATATGGTATATAGAACGCTCGCCACCACCGGAATGTCCCCTCATCGACTTGAGCTTGAAATAACCGAGAGTTTGTTAATGGAGGACCGGATCGATACTGTTTATATTCTGGATAAACTGCATGCAATGGGGGTTAAACTTTCAATAGACGATTTTGGCACAGGTTACTCATCCTTAAGTTATCTTAAACTTCTACCTGTTGACGCCTTAAAGATCGATCAGTCATTTATCCGTGATATTCCTGCAGATGAGGGCGCCGCAACCATTACAAGTTCAATTATTGCGCTTGCCCATGAACTTAAGCTCAACGTAATCGCAGAGGGTATTGAAACACAACAACAGTTGAAGTTATTACGTTCGAGGCAGTGTGATCATGGTCAAGGTTTCTATTTTGCACCGCCAATGTCGCCAGATGATTTTGCCGAATATGTGTTACAACAAAACCAATTACCCGATATCAGCCCCCGGGCTAGTTGAATTATTGTTTTAATTATTTGTGA
>CBDUOW010000363.1:0-2227 GCA_965368945.1 uncultured Gammaproteobacteria bacterium | reverse complement strand
CTGCCACCGTTACCGGCCTGTACCTGGATTGTGGCTTCATCGACGAATTTCATAGTTATCCAGTATCGAGTTGCAAGTAACGAGTTACGAGAAAAATATCAAACAAAAACCATCAAAAAGGCTGGGATCGCACCAAAGCCAATTCGGAAAGTTTATCCTGTAGTGACTAGTTACTCAGCCCTCGATCCCAGTCCCTTAAATCAAAAACCCCGTCACGAAGACGGGGTTTGCTGAGTCCGTTGACTGTTCCAGCCTCAGGCAGGAATCACGCTCACCTGTTTGCGTTTCTTCGGGCCTTTGATTTCAAACACCACGGTGCCATCAATCTTGGCGAACAGGGTATCATCACCGCCCCTGGCGACATTAACACCAGGATGGACGCGAGTGCCGCGCTGCCGTACCAGAATATTGCCAGCCCTGACCACCTGGCCGCCAAAGCGCTTCACACCCAGGCGTTTGGACTGGGAATCGCGACCGTTTCGAGTACTACCGCCTGCTTTTTTATGAGCCATTGTTCTACCTCTTTAACCTGCTGTCTTAACCGGCTTTGATGCCGGTAATTTCCAGTTCCGTGTAAGCCTGACGATGGCCCTGGGTCGTGCGGGAGTGCTTACGCCGACGGAACTTGATGATACGAATTTTCTTGCCACGACCATGGCTGGCAACAGTCGCTGTCACCTTGCCACCACTCAGGTAGGGCGCACCCACCTTGATGTCTTTACCGTCGGCAACCAGCAGCACCTTGTCCAGATCAAGCTTCGCACCTTCATCAGCGTTGAGCTTCTCAACCTTGATGCGCTGGCCCTGTTCTACCCGGTACTGTTTACCACCTGTTTCGATTACCGCGTACATGTTTGATTCTCCAAGCATTATTCCTGTCATCGCGACAGGCATTCTGTAGCGTCAAAGGCCGGCAATTTTAGCGCCTCACCCCGCCCTGGTCAAAGGCTTTTTACCTGAAATTGAGTCACTTAAGCCGGTTTTCTTGACAGGGGGCATTCCGCCCCCTAGCATGCACTGCCTTTGCCGCTGCGACCCGATCCCGATGAATATCGACGCGATTTACAAGCTCATCGCCCCCGACATGGAGCGGGTCAATACCTGCATCCAGACCCGGCTGCGTTCCGAGGTTGTACTCATCAACCAGATTGGCGCCTACATTATAAATAGTGGCGGCAAGCGCCTGCGCCCGGTGATCCACCTGCTATCGGCGCGTGCCTTTGGCCATGAGGCAGACCAACATATTGATTTAGCAGCAATTATTGAATTTATTCATACCGCCACCCTGCTGCATGACGACGTCGTGGACGGCTCCGACATGCGCCGCGGTGAGGCCACGGCCAACAATCTGTGGGGCAACGAAGCCAGCGTGCTGGTGGGGGATTTCCTCTACTCCCGCTCCTTTCAGATGATGGTGGAAATCGGCAGCATGCGGGTCATGGACATTATGGCCGACGCCACCAATACCATTGCCGAAGGCGAAGTGCTGCAACTCCTCAACTGCCATGATCCGGACACCACTGAAGCCCGTTACCTGGAAGTCATCCACAATAAAACCGCCAAACTGTTCGAGTCCGCCGCTCGCATCGGGGCCGTCATCAGTGATCGCAGCGAAGCCGAGGAACAGGCCATGGCCGCCTATGGCATGCATCTGGGTTGCGCCTTCCAGTTGATCGATGATGTGCTCGACTATACGGCAGACAGTGATGCCACCGGCAAGAATGTCGGTGACGACCTGGCGGAAGGCAAACCGACCCTGCCACTGATCCATGCCATCCGTGAGGGTAATCCGGAACAGGCACAGGTTATTCGCCAGGCCATCGAGCAAGGCGGCCTGGAGGTCATTGACCAGATCCTGGAGGCCATTGAATCCACTGGAGCCATCGACTACACTGCGCGCTGCGCAAAGGCGGAGGCCGACCTGGCCGTCGAGGCACTGAGCAATATCCCGGCGTCAGAATATAAAGACGCACTCATTGGCCTCGCCCATTTCGCCGTCAACCGCAATTACTAATCCTTTATCGGCGTGTAGCGCAGCCTGGTAGCGCACTTCGTTCGGGACGAAGGGGTCGGAGGTTCGAATCCTCTCACGCCGACCAGATTTTATAGCACCCGCTGTTAGCGGGTGTTTTTGTTTGTGCGTGTTCGGATTTCCGGCCCCCTGGGCGCTCTGCGGGAAAGAGTGACGTTAAGTCACTCTTTCTTTTTCCGCTTCGCCCTCTCACAC
>CBDUOW010000362.1:0-2231 GCA_965368945.1 uncultured Gammaproteobacteria bacterium | reverse complement strand
GAGTGGTTTTATTGGGATAAAACAGGTGTGTTAAAAAACTTGGCGACAGGTGTCGGCTCTGAATTTATGCCCGATCTGGATGAAGGTGATCTTATGTATATGCCAACGACCTTTCCGGGTGTCTCGATTGGTAAAGCCCAGGAGTTGTTACAGCAAACGGACAAGTTGATACGGACGGTGCCGGAAGTGGTTCGCGTCTTCGGTAAAGTGGGGCGGGCAGAAACTGCAACTGATCCAGCCCCCTTGACCATGATTGAAACCACTATTCTGTTGAAACCAAGGGATGAATGGCGTGAAGGCCTGACCCTGGATAAGCTCAAACAGGAATTGAATGACCTGGTCAAGTTTCCGGGATTAACCAATGCCTGGGTCATGCCGATTAAAACCCGTATCGACATGTTAGCGACGGGAATTAAAACGCCAGTCGGTATTAAAATCGCCGGGGCCGATTTGGGTGTTATCCAGGAAATTGGCAAACAAATTGAAGAAGTGGTGCAACAGGTACCCGGGACGATATCCGCCTTTTCAGAACGTGTAGCGGGGGGGCGTTATGTGATTATTGATATCGATCGCGTGGCAGCGTCACGTCATGGGTTGAACATCGCCGATGTGCAGGATGTGGTAAAAACCGCGGTTGGCGGCATGCAGGTGGCGCAATCGGTAGAGGGGCTGGAACGTTATCCCATTAATGTTCGTTATCCGCGCGATGTGCGTGACTCGGTAACAAAGTTGCGCAACTTGCCGATTGTGACACCCGCGGGTGCGCGGATACCACTGGGCGAAGTGGCGGACATTAGGATCGAGGATGGCGCCGCCATGATTAAAAGTGAAAATGCCCGCCCCAATGGCTGGGTTTTTGTTGACATTCAAGGGCGAGACCTGGGTTCTTATGTTAAGGAAGCACAGCAGGTTGTGGGTGAACAGGTGGAATTACCCCCGGGTTATTCCATTGCCTGGTCAGGCCAATATGAATACAAGGTACGGGCAGAAAAACGCTTGATGGTTGTAGGACCGGTAACCTTGATGATTATTGTGTTGTTACTCTATCTCAATTTTCGTAATTTCACCGAAGTTCTGATTATTATGGGCACCTTGCCATTGGCCCTGGTTGGTGGCTATTGGTTGTTGTATTTGCTGGGGTACAACATGTCCGTAGCTGTTGGTGTGGGATTTATTGCGTTGGCGGGCGTCGCGGTGGAAATCGGTGTGGTGATGCTGGTGTATCTCAATCAGGCGTATCATAGACGGTGTGAACAACATGGTCGCCAACATCTGCTGAGTATGGAGGAGCTACGTGAGGCGGTAATCGAAGGCGCCTTGTTGCGTGTACGACCCATCATAATGACGGTAGCAACAATTATCGCCGGGCTGTTACCTATTATGTTGGGTAGCGGTACGGGATCGGAAGTAATGCGACGTATTGCCGCACCGATGGTTGGCGGCATGATTACAGCTACGATATTAACCCTGGTGGTGATTCCGGCAGTTTTCCTGTTATGGAAGTCACGTCAGATCACAAAGCAGATGTAATTAATTAAGGTGGTTCATGAGATATTTACGCAGTATATGTATTGCAGCTAAAACCTCGTGATATCATGTATTCATTACTGATTAATAACCCATAGAGAGAGTAAGAAAATGTATGGATTTAATGTGAAATTCAATGGCAGCTTTGATGATGCCGTCACTCGGGTTACCGAAGAATTACAGAAAGAAGGTTTTGGCGTGCTGACCGAGATCGACGTCAAGGCTACCATGAAGAAAAAACTCGATATCGACAAGCTGCCCTACAAGATTCTGGGAGCCTGTAATCCGGTTTTGGCCAACCAGGCGCTGACGGCTGAACCCGATATCGGTTTGTTGTTGCCCTGTAACGTGGTTGTGCGCGCAGAAGAAGACGGGAGTGTTACCGTTGCTTTCATGGACCCGGCAGCGGTCATGACCCTGGTTGAGAGGGAAGGGGTTGATGAGTTGGCCAACGAGGTAAAAGCCAGACTGGAGCGGGTTCGCGACGGGCTCGCAGCCTGATCTATTTCGGCTGATATAAGTCAGGTAACCCTCAGCTGACGGGTTGTGAGGGTTACCTAATGTAATACGTATAACATCTGGTATTCAAAGGCCAGATGATTGGTCCCATCCGGCAAGGTCGGAAAAGGCTGTGCCTTGTCTGCGGCATTTACTGCGGCGCGGCACAGGCTCGCCGGTCCTTGCAAACATTCCAGTTTTTCAAT
>CBDUOW010000361.1:0-2239 GCA_965368945.1 uncultured Gammaproteobacteria bacterium | reverse complement strand
TGGGTTGGATCACCGTCTATGGTCTGCGCCGCATGGCACGCAAAGACCCCATCCAGGCCGCCAGTATCTGGCAAAACCTGCGGCGGCAACATCCCTTTAGTATCGATGATCAGGAACGCATTGAACGACGCCTGGCCCTGGCGTTGCTCAATGAGTCCTCCGCTGAAGCCTCCCAGTGGCTCAGAACCCTCAACCTGAATATGCTCGATGACAAGGTCGTGAGCCTGCATTTTTATTCCGCCATGCGCGACCAGGACTGGGATACGGCGCTGGAATGGCTCGAGCGGCTTACGCTTGGACAACAGCACACCCCACAATGGCGTTATTGGCGCGGACGGGTGATGGAGGCCAAGGGACACCTGGAAGAAGCCCGGGCAATTTATCTATTGAATGGCGATGAGAGGAGTTATTACAGTTTTCTGGCCGCGGATCGAGCAGGACACCGCTACCAGTTTGGCAATGCTCCCCTGGTGTACCAGGACTCGGAACTGGCTGGCGTCGAGGCTCTGCCGGCCATTCAGCGGGCCCGCGAATTGTATGCGATTAAACGCGCCGTCGATGCACGACGTGAGTGGAACTATGCCATCCAGCGTATGTCTCATCCCCAGTTGTTGAAAGCCGCCAAACTGGCCGATAGCTGGGGCTGGCATGACCGCGCCATCTCCACCCTGGCGGAGGCAAAGTACTGGGATGATCTGGAGCTGCGCTTTCCACTGGCCCACCAGCAGCAAGTTCTGAATCAGGCCGCCAAACAGCATATCAACCCGGCCTGGGCCTTTGCCATTATTCGCCAGGAAAGTGCCTTTACCGCCGATGCCCGCTCTCATGCCGGGGCGCTGGGACTGATGCAATTGCTGCCCGGCACTGCCCGGGATATGGCCCGCTCACTGCGCGTACGCAAGCCCAGAAAGCGCGATATCCTGAAAATCGATACCAACATCCAGCTCGGGGTGGGCTACCTGAAAAAGGTTCAGGATCGCTACAAGGGGCATCGGGTATTGGCGACGGCGGCGTATAACGCCGGCCCGAGAAACGTCAAACGCTGGCTTCCTGACAACGGGGCCGTGGCTGCCGATATCTGGATCGAAACCATACCATTCGCGGAAACCCGCGATTACCTGAAGCGGGTGCTTACCTACACCGTGATATATGAGCAGCGCCTGGGTCAGGAACAGAAATCCTTACTGGAACGCATGACACCGATCAGCGTAATCACCACCACGGCCAGCCACTCGGCGCGCGGCCGCAAGGACACCTGAGCACTTAATGTCCTGTTTAAATTGGCAAAAGTGCATTTTCTCAAGCGAATCGAAATCACGCCGATAAGCTGGTAATAAAAAAGCATTACGGGAGAACAACCATGGCTTTTGTGATCATGACCTGTCTGGGCATCTGCCTGTTCGTCGCCGGTTATTACTTCGGCAACCAGATGGGACGAACCGAGTTTATTCGAGGCTATCTGGCAACGCTACGGAAAAAAGAGATCTGATAGGAAACCCCACCCGAATTCCCTTGCTCAAAGGCGCCCCGGCCATAAACCGCAGCGCCTTTTTTGTTCCCTTTTGCAGCATGCCCAGATAATTAAAACTATATTTCAATAAGTTATAAACTTTTCTTGATATTTTAGATGAATATGGTTATACCTTAACTGTTAAGACACACTAAAAGTAGATTCAATCCGGCTCGGAGAACGATAACCTCGTTATTCTAAAACTCCCTAAGAGCCAAATAATATTAAGTTACAGTAACTTAGTAATTTCTCTTTACAAATTACATTAAGTAATATATATATGTTACTAAATTGTAAGGAGGAAATAATTATGAACGAAGATGATATCCCTCTCTACGAAGTCGAAGAATTGTCGCTGGAAGATGCCATCCTGTTATTGGCTTCGGAACAAGAAAAATACCAAACCGACTACAGCGCCACTTCGGAACGTATTCTGCACCTGGTGGCTTGATACAAGCCCCCACCTGCATTCGGTATTAGCTGATCACCCCACAATGCATGTTGGCCTGGGCTTGTCTCAGGCCAACCTCTGCATTCTCTAACGTACTCGAGTCATACGGGAAACAACAGGATCTTGCCCTGGCCGGGCAGGTTTTTCCAAATCGGATTTAAATACGACCCGCTGATTTAGCCGCGGGATTGGGTGAGAATCTCAATAATCTTGTCTTCTTCGGTAATACGATCCGCCAATACCTCACCCAGTTGCGATAAATCACGATCCAGATTTTG
>CBDUOW010000360.1:0-2244 GCA_965368945.1 uncultured Gammaproteobacteria bacterium | reverse complement strand
GGAGTAAAGGTGGCGATTTTTGAAGCTGCATTATAGGAAATATTGCTGGCTGTTATACTGCTGCTATTTACCGCAAGAAGAAAACTGCTGTCATCAAAACTCGTTGGATCCATGTCGATACTGAATTGCGCTTCCACCAGCGCAGTGACCAACGCACTGTCTGAGCTTTGGGCAGGGGATACGGATGTTATTGTTGGCGGTGGATTTTCGCCACCACCACCACTACCTCCCGAGCCTAATACGCTCACGATTCCCGAAATGATTACCATCGCCAGTCCAAAGTAACGGTAAAATTTATTCATAGTTTCAGATAGTGGAAACATTGTTGGCAGTCCTTTGAGTGCTGATAATGATTGTCAGGTAAGCCGCCAGTGTGCCGGCCGTGATGGATAAAATATCCAGAACATCAAACGTTCCTGACAGGAAATAATCAGATGTATTTTCAAGAAATGGAATTACATCAAACCAATTGGGTACATGCATGGCTATCCATTGAGCAATGGTACTGACTTGAGCGATTTCAAACAGGCTATCGATGATGAACCAGAATATGCATATCGGAAAAGCATAGGCACGTGATTGTGTGACAAAGATCGCGGTTAACAAGATAAAGGCATAAACATGAACAAATGTTGGCAACTGATCCCCAATGGCCCCGAAAACCGGCCTTGAATTTTCGCCCAATACCATCCAGTGAGCTATGAAATAGACGCTATCAGTTTGACGATCCAGCAAATATACGATTATGCCGACAAGCAAAGCGATGGAGGCAGGGGCTGCTTGTATAATTTTTGATCGTGGAATCCTGATCATTGTTTATAGCCCTTGTAAATTAGTAAATATAACTGACAAGTGTATTCCGAGCCGCATACCGGGCACTTGGGTAAATCACTCATACTATTTCCTGTATCCGCTTGGACGTCAGACGACTATTCAAGTATTTCTATTTTATCTTCTTTGTTAGGCACTACACAGATAAATTCAAAGCCATCCTTTCCTGCTTTGTATGAATGTGAGGCCCCCCCTGGAATGTAAATCGCATCACCCGCTGAGACCTCGAAAGCTTCATTATCAATCTCTATGATTCCAGAACCGTTTAGAACATATTGCTCATGCTCCACCAGATTCGTATGTTTTGGCATACCACCGTGTGGCTCCATAACAAATTTTCTAAAAGCAAAATTTGGTGCCTCCTCGGAGCCGATTAGAACCTGCATGGAGGTACCTTGACCTGCGGCCACTTCAACCGGTTCGCGAGTACCTTTTTTTCTGACATATTCAGTCATAGCTCAATCCTCTGGAAATGGCTGCCTTACAATGGATTTGACAGAATTAATTATTCAAGTGTTTAACCCTTTAATTCTCTATAGCTATTATATTTCATAACTGCGACATTGCCCTTCTTCACAGACAAATCGGGCCTCTTGTTCCAGCTTCGGTATCCATTCCTTTGCCTTTCGGCGAATATTTTCGCGACGTTCAGGTGTCAAACTTCGAATATAGCGCGCATCCACCTTGAACCAATGTCCCTGATAGGCTTCCATTTCCTTTACTGCTTTTTCTATTGCATTGTCATCGCCTTCTCCTTCGACAATAACCCGGTAAGCGGCGACCATGACGCCTGTTCTATTCTGTCCGGAACGACAGTGTACATAAACCGGCTTAGGCGCCTCACTCATGATTGCAAGAAAATGAGCGACGTGATTATCAGACAATTTCGGTGCAATCACCGGTAGTGGTTCCCAGTCCCGAACGCGAAAATAAGCCAGCTCATACCTGCCATTGTTGCTCGGATGTGCCTGTTCAAATGCTGCTTTATCATCATGCAGTAACTCAAGGTTCACTATTGTCCGCACACCTTGTTCTACCAACCAGGCCGCATCATCCTTGTCAGGCTTGGCGCCTCGCCACAGGACATTGGGCGTCACCTGGCAGAAATTCTGGATGGAAGAGTCAAGATTGCTCCCGCAAGCAACAGGCATATCCTGAGGCTCAGAACCACAACCTGGCATCAAGAGCACGAGCAAGAATGTAAAACTTAGGATGATTCGTTGGTCAGTATCAATGAGTTTCATAATTACCCCCAGGAATATACGCCAAACCGGATTGTGCTCCCGTGTTCTGACCAGGCTTGTTCATTATAAATAATTGCTCTCTGGCCCCAATTTTCGGTCAGGCTATTTGAGTTTCTCAAATCTTAATTCCTCCGTCCCCTTTTCCTTCCTATATATAAGCATGCTTGAA
>CBDUOW010000359.1:0-2254 GCA_965368945.1 uncultured Gammaproteobacteria bacterium | reverse complement strand
GCCAGACGAATCTGCTGGCCCGGCCGAATGCCCTTGGGAATGCTCACATTGAGGGTACGATCGCGGGTGCTAACATGCCCGTCCTCCGTCACCTCAGGCACTCGCAGAGAAATGGAACGGGTGGCACCGGAAAAACTGTCTTCGAGATCAATCAGCACCCTTGCATGATGATCCTCCCCGCGCATATGGAAGCTGCGCCGACCACCCGTAGCACCCTGTTGCGCAAAACCGCGACCGAACAACTCCTCGAAGAAGGCGCTGTGGTCGGCGCCGCCCCCGGTGTAGCCGCCGCCGCTAAACTCGAAGCCGGCATCCCAGTCCGGTGGTGGGCGGAAATCCTGCCCGGCCTGCCACTGCGCGCCGAGTTGATCATATGCCACCCGTTTCTCCGGATCCTTTAGCACCTCGTAGGCCTCACCCACCTCCTTGAAGCGTGCTTCGGCATCAGACTCCTTGCTCACATCAGGGTGATACTTCCGTGCAAGCTTGCGATAGGCACGCTTGATCTCGTCCTGGGTGGCGTCACGTTTGACACCCATAATCTCGTAATAGTCTTTGTATTCCATATTAATAGAACCAATAGATTGCTTGATGAATGTCTATAGAGTAAAACCCTTGGTCGGGTAACTCGAAAAATCCGTACTCAATAATCATCTCGTCGACCTCAACCTTGGTATTGGAAACAGCATTTGCAAAATACAAATTTTTCTCCTTTTTTACCGTCCCTTTTTTTGACTACTCACTGCAATTATTATCTGGCATTTTAACCAGACCAAGATGACTCAGAATCCGTCGCTCCTGATAGTTATAAAATGGATTCCACCGCAGGCGCATCAGGTCCGCTTCCGAAATCTGTAACACACCACGTTCACCACGAAGTTCGACACCGCCGAGCTGGAGTATAGTGTCATCCTCGATATCGATATTACCGTACAACGGATCATTAGCCGGGAAAGGTAAAGCCACATGAGATAACGAGTACACTCCGTTCGGCCAATTTGCATCTAAAGCGCACTCCGTGGTCAACTTGCTGTCCGGCTTACGCGACAGCGCCACGACCTGCTTACTCTCCTCGTTCTGGTTGGTAATGAGTGTCACCGTATAGTCAAGTTCACGGCCGTGTAACATGGTATTGATCCAGGCCGTGGGATTACTGGTGAGGATCGGCTCGATCTCGGCATAGCGGTTGATATCATACAAGGTTAACTCGTGTGTGCCCGCCGGCAAACGGTCGAATAGTCCCTCGACCAGGGCAGGCGCAGTTACCGTAGCATCCACCACTGACTGGAAGGCAAGGATTGGTGGCATGCGTTGCAGCACGTCACCTGATCCCAGCCGGCTGATTTCCTGTTGAATTTCGTTTGTTAACAGATACGCCTGTTTACCCGCGTTGAGCGCAAATGAACCATATTTAAAGGTATCGTACTCAGGTTGGATTGAATTCCACGCCAGTTTTTCCATCCCTAATAAATGACCCAGCCGCTCCTGCCACACGGCCAGTGCCGCAAGTTTGGTAACGCCGATTTCCGGTGAGAGTAACACCAGGCCTTGAGGCATTGGGAGGGTTTCATCTTTAAGGCTGGTCAACGTGTATTGCACTGCGAGTGCCCCACCATTGGAATAACCAATGATGTAAAGCGGTGCATCGTTAACCTGTGCACGTAAATGCTGCATTGCCAACTTGACCGCTGCGGCCATGTCCTGCCATTTCACATCCACCAGACCTACCGGTGCGGTTCCATGGCCGGGAATGCGCAATCCGACAACCCAGGCGCCTTCTTTTTGCAAACTTTTACCGAGATTACGCAAACTATAAGGTGAATCTGACATGCCGTGGAGCAACAAAACACCTATCTTCGGTGTCGTTACCCTGGATTCATAACTACGATTCCAGTTTGTCTCCCAGCCGCCCGGATCAACCAGGCTACCACGGTGATAGCGGTTGATCTTGCGCTGGTCCGCAGGCTCTATTTTTGAATAGACTTGCTCGTTGAGCTGGGCATACAAGCGATCTTCAAGGGCAAGATACTCTTTAAAATTCTTTATTCTCGACTTATGGGTAAATTCTTCATCCAGATCGGCAGTATGCCAAACCTTGAGATCAGGTCGTTTATCAAGATATAACACCGCCAGAATGATCAGTGCGATAGTTGCACCGATGACACCATAAAACACGGTACGATACATCTGTCTGATGGTGCCCACCATTGCGCGAGTTGCGATACGGGTAATTTTCATATCAACCTTATCTTAT
>CBDUOW010000358.1:0-2285 GCA_965368945.1 uncultured Gammaproteobacteria bacterium | reverse complement strand
TCGGGATCAACAAAGGCTTCTTTCACCCCCTCGAGTATCACTCTATCGCCAACCACCGCCATGAGGTAATCACCGAGAATCGGTATGGTGGCCAATTTCACGACCAGCGGCTCCTTAATGGGAAAACCCGCCGGCGCGATAAGTCCCAGCTTATCAATAATGTCAGGATGGCGATCGGCAAAGATAGTTGCCACTGCGCCGCCCATGGACAGACCGACGAGATGCACTGGCCGCTTAATGTCGAGCTTTTGCAGCAACTCGAGTAATTGCTGATCATACAAATCCCTGTCATAAACCACATCAGGCCGATCAGAAAATCCTCTGCCATAGTGATCATATCTGAGCACTCGAAAACCGGCGCTCACCAGGGCGTCGTAATTGTTATCCCAGATAAAGTAAGGCGTTGCCAAACCATGAATCAACACCACGGTTCTGGCAGATTCCGGCCCGGCTATCTCATAATGGACCATACCCCTGGATAATTGAATAAAACTACCGGGTGCCGCTTGCCTTGCTTCGTCATCAAGCTCAGGCTTTGAGTTAATTGCGTAGAGATAAGAAGCGATCAGGGCCAGTACGATCAGGACGACTATCAGCAGCGCTTTTGATTTTAAAGCCCCTTTTATCATACCGGGCTCCTCAGAATGTGGTTGGTACTATAGAAAAATAAAGCTATCCTCTTTTTTCAAACAAACAGGGTCAGTGACGAAGCAAGAATAATTTTGAATTGTCACCGACCCCTTTATTCTACTTCTTTGCTTGTGAAGGAACATATGTTACGTGTGCTTTTGCCTCCGTTAGTCCGGGAATGAAATACACGTCACTAACTTCTCCATGAATAACAACGAAATTACCAATTCGCTCCGTTAAGGTTCCTGTTGCATTCACGATTAATCCATGTTCACGGAAATGAAGAGAAGCTGGGTTCAATACCGATGTATTTTCACCTTCTACCGTTTCACCCCAATCGGTCATGAGTGTCCAACGTGTTGCAAGATGCATTGCCATACCGGTCTGTCTTATTAGCGATACTCTTGTTGTCAGGTGGCCAGAAAGCTCCCCCGTTTTGAAACCCTCAAAGATAAATTCGCCCGAGCTGGAATCAAATCCTTGAAGGGTAACAGTAAATTCACCCGGGATGGGTTTCAGTGGTTCCGCATTGATTGTTGGCGTAAATAATACGGTTAATAAACCCAGCATACCGATAAACAAAAGTGTTCGTGTTGCGCTATTTTTTTCGTATCTCATAATACACCCCCCTATGATAGATAATGATCATTATCTTGATTAATTATAGTTCAGTTAAAAATGCACATAAAAAATGCGTTCAGGGAGATTAATTTTTATGAAGCACCTAGGGAAATAATATTATGAACAACTTCA
This sequence comes from uncultured Gammaproteobacteria bacterium, assembly GCA_965368945.1. GTDB lineage: Bacteria > Pseudomonadota > Gammaproteobacteria > UBA6429 > Thiohalophilaceae > JAHEIJ01. The sequence continues at coordinate 902 of CBDUOW010000358.1, read as the reverse complement.
TCAAGTATTTTGGATCTGATGAGGCTATGTCACGTGTGCTGCCTATCTTCAGCTATCGTATCAAGTTGTAGATACAAAGTATGATAGTGAATGAATTAATACATTCTTCTTACCCCAGGCTTACCAGTACGGTGGTCTGTTCCTGTTTGATAAAATACCGCCGTTACACAAAGATCGATATGGAGTTTTCGAAATATCTATTTCAGGTCATAATCAGGCATAAAATGGGAGGAGTGAAATGAAAACAATGCAACATTCAAATCGCATGGGAAGAATTGCAGCAACCTGGTTGATCTTGTTTTTATCACTGATAATAAGTGAAATAGCTTGGGCCAGGAATAAATGTTTTCCGGTACAAGGCATATTCAAATCGCAAACACTGCCTCCTGACGAGTGCACTTCACCGGTCGCTTTCTGTACGCGTGGTGTTTTGACCGGCGGACTGTGGGGCGACTATGAGTTCGTGGCTCAACAATTCATCCCGGCCAACGAACGTACGGTGCCCTTGGCGAATTTTTATACAGGCTTCAGTTACGTCTCTACCCGGCGGGGGGAACTTCAATTGACTGATACTGGCGCACTGGATTTGGCAGCAGGCAGAATTTCTGCACTGCTCACCGCGACCGGTGGAACCGGTGATTTCGAACATGCGACAGGCTACCTCTACGTCTACGGTGCGTCAGACTCAGAAACGAATACCAATATCGGGAGGTATCGAGGGGAAATTTGTATACCAGGCAATTAACCTAAAGGTCGGAGTGATTGTTATGTAATCACTCCGACCTGATTAATTCGCTGTCAATCGAAGCGGTTGTTGACCATAACCTCGTCCAGCGGCAGCTGTCCGGGTTTCGGCCAGGCTTCCTTTGTTCCCTTACCAATCGCAATCATGAAGGCAATTG
>CBDUOW010000357.1:0-2289 GCA_965368945.1 uncultured Gammaproteobacteria bacterium | reverse complement strand
GGTGTGTTGCTGGTACTCAAGGTGTTCTTTGGCTTCACCGTTCACGAGTTATTTTTCGCCGCAATACCGTTAATCGGTGCAGGTCTGATTCTCTCAGGTACCACACGCTGGTGCGGTATGGCGCGCCTGGTCGCTATGTTGCCCTGGAACCGTAACGCTAATTCGTCCAAACAGGTTACGGCCTAAACGTTTAACAAAGGAGAAATAACCATGATTTTTCGTCAACTCTACGACCATGAGTCTTCTACATACACTTATCTGCTGGCTGAGCGGTCAGGCGGTGAAGCCCTGCTTATCGACCCTGTGCTGGAGAATACCGACCAGTACGTACGCCTCATTGATGAATTAAACCTCAAGTTGGTGCTTGCGGTGGACAGTCATATTCATGCGGATCATGTTACCGCACTGGGCAGTTTGCGGGAAAAAACCGCTTGCGCCAGCGCGATGGGTGAGATGACCAGGGCCGAATGTGTGTCGGTCTGGTTCAAAGAGGGCGAGAAGTTATGCGTCGATAACCTGCATCTCGACATTATTTATACCCCCGGTCACACCGACAACTCGTACAGTTTCCTGTTACCGGATCGCGTATTCACAGGCGATACATTGCTGATTCGTGGAACCGGGCGTACGGATTTTCAGAACGGCGATGCGGCAGCACAGTATGACAGCCTGTTCGGCAAGCTGTTGAGATTACCCGATGAGACGCTGGTCTATCCTGCACATGACTATAAAGGTATGACAGTGAGCAGCATCGGTGAGGAGAAGTATCACAATCCCCGTTTGCAAGTGGCCAACAAACAGGCCTATATCGACATGATGAACGGCCTGAAACTGGACAATCCGCGGCTTATGGACATCGCGATCCCGGCCAATAACAGCTGTGGTCTCAAGTCTGCAGCGTGAGGGATCCCTGGCAATGATATTCTTTATCAAGAGGAAATTAACATGACAATCGGCACATTCACACTCTTCGCGGTTACCGGTACCCTGGTCGTGATGAAGCTGGTACTGATGGCTTTAGCGGCGGTTTTGCTGACAAATATACTCTTTTCCGGCAAGAAAACGTTTGCGCCACGTTCATTACCTGAGCGTCTGCGGCCACGAGATATGCGACATTGATTTGATTCGAGTAAAGCGCAGAGCAGGCGATTTCAGACCGGAAGCCGAAGCTGGCAGGGAAGGGTACGAGAGTACGGGATGTTTTTAGATCCAACCCGCCTTGCCAGTATTTGGTGAGTGTTGAATAATGGCAAGTCAGGATGGTTGTTGAGCGGACTGGCTGCACTCCGGCAACAACGAAACAGACGTTGTGTGGTTGTGAATTGCATGGAGTTAACTATTCAACTCCCTTACTATTTTGTTCTGACCTGGCCTGTACATGAAGAACCTCAATTTGAAGCATCTGCGCTATTTCTGGGCCGTTGCCAGCAATGGTTCAATCGCCAGCGCATCCGAAATATTACACCTTACACCGCAAACCATCAGCGGGCAGCTCAAGGAACTGGAGCAGCAGGCTGGTACGAGACTTTTCCAAAAAACCGGTAGAAACCTGACCTTAACGGAAACTGGTCAACTGGTTTTCAATTATGCTGATGAGATTTTTCGTCTCAGTAACGAATTGCAGGACCTTCTGGATGGCCGCGACCCAGCCTCTGAGTTAACGCTTAATGTTGGTATCGCCATGGTTGTGCCCAAGCTCCTGGCTTATCGAGTGTTAGAACCGGTTTTAGGTATGGATGAGCAAACGGTCCGTCTGGTATGTACAGAATCCCCCTTTACGGATTTGCTTGCGGATTTATCGGTCCACAAGCTTGACCTGGTACTGGCTGATAGTCCGCTTAGCCCGGGGTTGAACATTCGTGCTTACAATCATCTTCTGGGCGAATCCGGTATTTCATTCTTCACAAGAGAGTCGGAGGCGCCGGGATATCTCGATAATTTCCCTCAAAGCCTGGATGGCGCCCCAATGTTGATGCCAGCTACAAACTGTGCACTCAGGAGATCGCTCGAGCTTTGGTTTGAGCGAATTAATGTCCGGCCAGTAGTGGTCGCTGAATTTGAGGATCGTGCTTTGATGAAGACGTTTGGTGAAGCGGCGACGGGTATATTTACCTCACCAACAGTGGTTGAGAGTGATGTGCTAAACAAATACTCTGTAAAAGTTATTGGACGTACCAATGAGGTTAAAGAACGTTTCTATGCGATATCCGCAGAGCGCAAGATTAAACATCCGGCAATTTCAGCGATTACTGAGTCAGCACGGGTTGATTTGTTTTCCTAGATGAGACT
>CBDUOW010000356.1:0-2294 GCA_965368945.1 uncultured Gammaproteobacteria bacterium | reverse complement strand
CACGACTACTCCCAGGGAGCCTATGTGAGTGGCATGTCAGCAGGCGATATTGGTACGAAGTGGTACAACCTGGCCCATTTCGGCGGGCTGAGTATAGCGCCCGAATTCTAGTATGGATATCCGTTTATTTTTCTCTTAAGATGCTTTAATACCTGCTCTGGAGAAGTATTGCTTTCATGCTGCGTAATACGACGTATAACTGGGGCGTCATCTCCAAGAGTCTGCATTGGATGATTGCCGGGTTTATTTTTTTGCAGTTTGTCCTCGGTCCTTTGGCCGTGAGCTGGCGCTTATCACCCACCAAGCTGGATTTGTATGTCTGGCATAAATCGATCGGGATGCTTGTTCTTGTACTGGTGATATTGCGAGGGATTTGGCGATTACTCAATCCGACTCCCGCCTTACCATCTGATTTCCCAAGATGGGAACATATTAGCGCCCGTATGAGTCATGTACTGCTTTACCTGATGATGTTTATGTTGCCCATATCCGGCTGGATCATCAATTCGGCCGCTAATATTCCGTTTAAGGTCTTCTGGGTTTTCCCATTACCGGACCTGGTTGCCCCCGATAAATCACTGAAAGAATTGGCCAAGGTTGTACATTTCTCCTTAGTGATTGCTCTGGTAACCTTGCTGGTTGTTCATATCGGTGCTGCGCTGCGCCATCATTTTGTGCGGCGGAATAATGTACTGGTTCGTATGCTATGGAGCGGGAGATCGAAATCATGATTGCGCGCGTGATGATATTTTTGTCGATATTGTCTTTGCAAGTATCTGCTGTTTTGGCAACTGAGTGGGAAATGGATACGAAAAATAGTCATCTCAAGTTTGTTGCAACCTATGAAGGGCTTGAAGCCCCCGGTAGCTTCAAGCAGTTCGGTGTGCGATTGCGGTTTGATCCGGAAGATCTACAGAACAGACAGTTAGTTGTGAGTGTCAACCTGGGTAGTGCCGATATGGACAGCGATGATATCAACGATGCGATCGCGCAAAAGGAATGGTTGCATGTAATGGAGTTTCCCAAGGCAAAATTTGAAAGTAATAAAATTATTAAAAAGAATGGTAATGCTTATTTGGCTCACGGCATGCTAAGTCTAAAAGGCATTGAGCAACCAATCGACGTCCCGTTCAGCTGGTATGAAAAAGGGAACAGCGCCAGTATGAAAGGTGAGTTCATAGTCAATCGCACCAACTTTAATATCGGTAGTGGTGAATGGTCCACGGGAAATGTGATTGGCACGGATGTTAAGGTTGATTTTACTGTCGAGTTGAGGCGGGCTCAGTAATGATGCGCAATTTATTTCGAGTAGCATTGATTTGTCTGGTTGTGGTGCAGCATGCCTGTGCCCCGCCGATGGAGAGTAAAGCACCGCACAAAGAAACAACGCTGGAGGCATTTCCGGTTGACATGTATCAGGCGGCCGCGAAACGCGGTGAGCCGGTCTATGCCATCAATACTACCGAATCAGAAGTCGTGATCTACGTTTATCGTGGCGGGACGTTTGCGAAAATGGGGCATGATCATGTGGTGATAAGTCGTGATGTGCATGGCTTTGTTTTGCTGTCAGAAGAGTCGGACGAGACAAAGGCGGATTTATACGTGCCGTTAAAGTCTTTAAAAGTTGATGAACCGACATATCGGGCGCAAGCCGGATTCGAATCAAGTTTGTCAGATAAAGATATCGCCGGTACCCGTCACAATATGCTTGAAAAAGTGCTGGAGGCAGACTCATATCCTTATGTCTTCATTCATGTAGAGACGGACAGCAACCTATACAAACAACAAATCGTGAAGGCTGGTATTACCCTGCATGGTGTTACAAAGACAATTACCTTGCCTGTTGAGATAGAGCGAAGCAAAAACAAGATTGGTGTAAGTGGAAAAATGATACTACGACAGACTGATTTCAATATGGAACCATTCAGTGTGCTCGGCGGTGCACTAAGGGTTAAAGATGAGATCATACTGAATTTCCAGTTGCATGCCACCCGGATGTGAGTCGTGATATTGATTATAATCAAGGGGTCAGATCACTTGAAAATGAGTATCAGCAATGATTCAGATGGTTGCACGATATGCTGCTCGTTTGCTTATATTTTCGCACAGAAGAATCAAAGGAATGTCGACGACTGGCGGAGGCGCACCATTAATCAAATACTGCTATGATTCTTTAATGATTACTAACAAAATAATAGGGAACACGACTCCAAGGACGAAGCACAGGGAAGTGCAAGTGTCACGTGAGGGAAGGATGCCCGTAGTGACCGGAGGAGGTACGAGCCCATGGAGGG
>CBDUOW010000355.1:0-2300 GCA_965368945.1 uncultured Gammaproteobacteria bacterium | reverse complement strand
TTAAACACCGTCCCCTTACATTTCGGACAGGGCGGAATATGCCCCGACTCTTCAAAATGAAGCTGCTCACCACACTGGTCACACACCAGCGTGCCGGCACCGGTGATTTCCCCGGTATGCCATTCCCCCTGTTGGGCCTGTTGCTTCCACAGTTGCAGTTCCAGGGTGGTGGGGTTGGCGACCTTGGCGACCCATTCGCCGAATTTTGATTCAGCCAGGTCCAGATCGAACTCCAGCCAGTTGGCCAGTTGCTTGCCGTTGTCCGCCAGTGAATTGGCGGCATCATGGATGTCCCGTTGCAGGTAGTCACTGAGCTTCTGGATTTCCTCCCGGCTCAGTTCGCCCAGCTCGGAGGCTTTCTGTTCGGCTTTTGCGAGGGCCTGCTTGAGATTGGGCAGGGTTTGTTCCTCGGCTTCATGCCAGGCGGATTTCACCGCATCGCGCATTTCATTAAAGGTCTTGAGCAGTTTTTCCTGGGGTTCCGGTTTCATGATGCTGATCCTTACAACAGTTGGGTATCTGGTTTTGATGATCCATCCGTGCCGAATGGAATGCAAGTCTGATTGTGAGAGGTGAGGCCCCTGCGGTATCCTTACACGTTTGGTCATCCATACTATTTAATTAAAGGCGCTCCGAATCACAATGCAAGAACAGTATCACCCCGAGCAAATCGAGCAGGATGTGCAGGACTACTGGGAGTCTAACCAGAGTTTTGAGGTCAACGAGGACTCTCCCAAGGAGAAGTTCTACTGCCTGTCCATGTTTCCCTACCCCAGCGGGCGCCTGCATATGGGGCATGTACGCAATTACACCATTGGTGACGTGATCAGCCGCTATCAGCGCATGCTTGGCAAGAACGTGATGCAGCCCATGGGGTGGGACGCCTTCGGCCTGCCGGCGGAAAATGCGGCGATCCAGAATAAGGTGCCGCCGGCCAAGTGGACCCGCGAGAATATCGACTATATGCGTGGCCAGTTGAAGCGCCTGGGGTTTGCCTATGACTGGCAGCGGGAGCTGGCGACCTGCGATCCGGACTATTACCGCTGGGAACAGTGGTTGTTTACCCGCCTGTACAAGAAAGGCCTGGTGTACCGTAAAACCGCACCGGTCAACTGGTGCCCCAACGATCTGACCGTGTTGGCGAATGAACAGGTGATCGAGGGCCGTTGCTGGCGCTGCGACACCGAGGTGGAACGCAAGGACATTCCCCAGTGGTTCATGAAAATCACCGCTTACGCGGAAGAGCTGCTGGCCGGGCTCGACACGCTGGACGGTTGGCCGGAACAGGTGTGCACCATGCAACGCAACTGGATTGGTCGCTCCGAAGGGGTGGAAATCAGTTTTGCCATCGAGGGTCGTGATGAAGCGCTGAAGGTGTTTACCACCCGCCCCGACACTCTGATGGGCGTGACCTACGTCGCCGTGGCGGCGGAGCATCCGTTGGCGAAGGAAGCCGCTGCGCAGGCGGAGAATGTCGCGGCCTTTATCAAGGACTGCCAGGCCAGCGGTGTGGCCGAAGCCACGCTGGAGACCATGGAGAAGAAGGGCATGGATACCGGCTTCAAGGCTATCCACCCCATCAATGGTGACCGGGTACCGGTGTTTATCGCCAACTTCGTGCTCATGGGCTATGGCGAAGGCGCGGTGATGGCGGTGCCGGCCCACGATCAGCGCGACTGGGAATTCGCCCGCCAGTATGGCCTGTCCATTACCCAGGTGATCACGCCGGCCTCAACCGAGACGGAAGCCGATTTGAGCGCGTGTGCGTTTGTCGATAAAGGGGTGCTGATCGATTCCGGTGAGTTTACCGGCCTGTCCTCCCAACAGGCGTTTGATGCCATTGCTGGGTATCTCGAACGAGCCGGACTGGGCGGCAAGCGCACCACCTTCCGGCTGCGTGACTGGGGGGTATCGCGCCAGCGTTACTGGGGCGCACCGATACCGATTATCAATTGCGGCGAATGTGGCGAAGTGCCGGTGCCCGAGGCGGATTTACCGGTGGTGTTGCCCGAGGACGTGTCTTTTGACGGCGTGGGTTCGCCCATCAAGAAAATGCCCGGGTTCTATCAGACCACCTGCCCGCAATGCGGCGGCAAGGCGCAACGGGAAACCGACACCTTTGATACGTTCATGGAGTCCTCCTGGTACTTTGCGCGCTTTGCCAGCCCCGGTAATGCCAGCGCCATGCTGGACCAGCGCGCCAACTACTGGATGCCGGTGGATCAATACATCGGCGGCATCGAACATGCCATTTTGCACCTGCTGTATGCGCGCTTTTTTAACAAACTGTTACGGGATGA
>CBDUOW010000354.1:0-2321 GCA_965368945.1 uncultured Gammaproteobacteria bacterium | reverse complement strand
GTAATCAACACCGGATCACCGGCTTTGACTTTGTCATCGACATTAACCAGTACGTCCACGATGTTGCCCGGCATCGACGTGGTGACATGACCGGGTTCCGTCGCCCGCGGCCGACCGCTGGCAGACAAGCCGGCGGCTCGAGGTTGACCTTCTACGCCTTCGCCCAGACCAATTTCATCCAGCGGTTCCAGTAAAACTTCTTCGGGAACGCCATCGATACTGATGTAGTAGGGTCGTTTTTCCTGTGTGGTGTAGCCTTTGCCGGTAATTTTTACGTGGTAGGTTTCGCCGTGCATACTGACATTGAATTCCGTCGCGGCTTTTTTACCACCATTACTATCAACGTCAGCCGGCTCCAGCGCTTCCGGTACCAGGGTGCCCGCTTGTCGCTGTTCCAGATACTCACGTCCGATATCCGGGAACATGGCATAGGTCAGGGTGTCCTCTTCGGATTTTGCCAGGTCGCTGATTTCCTGCCGCAATTTGTCCATTTCATCGGGGATCAGATCAGCGGGCCGGCACTCGATCACTTCTTCATTCCCAATGGCCATGTGTTGAACCTGGGGACTGACTTCACCCAGCGCTTTGCCATAACGGCCCTGCATGTAGAGTTTGACTTCATTGGTGATGGTTTTATAGCGTTCATCGGTCAGGACGTTTAACACCGCCTGGGTGCCGACGATTTGCGAAGTGGGGGTGACCAGTGGTGGATAGCCCAGTTCCTTGCGCACGCGGGGGATCTCTTCCAACACTTCGTTCATACGCTGCAGCGCACCCTGTTCCTTCAATTGATTGGAAAGGTTGGAAATCATGCCACCCGGTACCTGGTTAACCTGCACGCGCGTATCCAGTCCGGTGAACTCACTTTCGAATTGATGGTATTTTTTCCGCACTTCATAAAAATAAAAGCCGATTTCCTGTAACAGGGGCAGATCCAGACCGGTGTCGTATTCTGTGCCCTTCAATGCCGCGACCATACTTTCGGTCGGTGGGTGACTGGTACCGCCTGACATGGTCGAGATGGCCGTGTCAATCCCGGCGGCGCCGTTTTCCACGGCCTTGAGCTGACACATGCTGGCCAGGCCGGCGGTGGCATGGGTGTGAACGAAAATAGGTACTTCCAGTTCTTCCACCAGGGCCTTGACCAGCCTGGCTGATACCTCGGGAGTTAACAGGCCGGCCATGTCCTTGATGGCGACACTGTCGCAGCCCATTTCCTGCATATCCTTACCCAGTTGGACGAAACGTGCCAGTGTATGGATTGGACTGGTGGTGTAACAAAGCGCGCCTTGCGCATGTTTACCGGCTTTTTTGACGGCTTCCACCGAAACACGAATGTTGCGAATATCATTCATGGCGTCAAAAATGCGGAAGATATCCATGCCATTGTCAGCCGTGCGCGCAACAAAGTTGCGCACCACATCGTCAGCATAATGGCGATAGCCCAGCAGGTTCTGACCACGGAGTAACATCTGTAATTGCGTGTTGGGCAGGGCGTCACGCAACAGGCGCAATCGTTCCCACGGATCTTCTTTCAAAAAGCGCACACAGGCATCAAAGGTGGCGCCACCCCACATTTCCAGCGACCAGAATCCGACTTTATCCAGCCGCTCACAAATCGGCAGCATATCTTCGGTGCGCATGCGGGTTGCCAGCAGCGACTGGTGAGCATCACGTAGCACAGTGTCGGTTATCTTGATCTGCGGCATGCCTGTTCCTTCGTTTATTGCAATAACAGAATACTTACAAACCCATGTTAGCCGCTAATGATGCTGCAATGGCGGCGGCCAGGTCCCGGTTGGATCGATGTACCGAATAGTGTGTGAGCTCGGGATGTGAATCGACAAAACTGGTATCGAATTTTCCGGCGTGAAAATCCGCATTCCGTAAAATTTCCAGATGATAGGGGATGGTAGTTTTTACTCCAAACACGCCGATATCGCGCAGGGCACGGCCCGCCCGGTCAATCAGCCCGTCCCAGGTCAGCGACCAGACAATGAGTTTGGCACACATGGAATCATAATAGGGCGGAATTTCATAGCCGGTATAGATGGCGCCGTCGGTGCGTACGCCCGGTCCGCCGGGTGCCAGGTAGCGGGTGATGCGGCCAAAGCTGGGCAGAAAGTCATTCTTCGGATCCTCGGCATTGATTCGAAACTCCATGGCATAGCCGCGGCTCTGGATTTGATCCTGGGAATAGCTGAGTTTTAATCCAGATGCGATACGGATTTGTTCCTGCACGATATCGATGCCGGTAATTTCTTCCGTCACCGGGTGTTCCACCTGCAGGCGGGTATTCATTTCCATGAAGTAAAAATTAT
>CBDUOW010000353.1:0-2329 GCA_965368945.1 uncultured Gammaproteobacteria bacterium | reverse complement strand
CGGTATCACCTTGCTGCAGCAATTGCATGAACCATTGGCGTGAATCGGTTGCGGTCTTCATGCGGCGTCTTCCTGTTCAAGCCAGCTGTAGCCTTTTTCTTCGAGGAGCTGCGCCAGCGTTTTGTCACCGGAGCGCACAATGCGCCCGTTGGACAGCACATGTATGTGATCCGGTTCGACATAATCCAGTAAGCGCTGATAATGGGTGATAAGAAGTATTGCCCGTTCCGGGCTGCGCAAGGCGTTAATCCCATCGGCTACAATACGTAAGGCATCGATATCCAGACCGGAGTCGGTTTCATCAAGGATTGCCAGTGTGGGTTCAAGCAGCGCCATTTGCAGAATTTCATTGCGTTTCTTTTCGCCACCGGAGAAGCCCGCGTTAACATTACGCTTCAACAGTTTTTCATCCATGTGCACCAGTCTGCATTTGTCCCGAGCCAGCTTGATGAAATCGACTGCATCCATTTCGGTTTCCCCGCGGGCACGGCGAATGGCATTGAGTGACTCCCGCAGGAACGTCATGTTATTGACGCCGGGCAGTTCGACCGGATATTGCATGGCCAGAAAAATTCCCTGGTGCGCGCGCGCTTCCGTAGCCAGTTCCAGCAGATCGCTACCCTGGTAAAGCACTTCACCGCCAGTGACTTCATAACCTTCCCGGCCGGCGAGGATATGCGCCAGGGTGCTCTTGCCGGAACCGTTTGGGCCCATAATGGCATGGACTTCACCGGGTTTCACTTCAAGGTTCAGTCCATTCAGGATGGGCTTATCATCCACATTAGCCTTGAGATTTTTTATCGATAGCATGGTTTTTCCTCTGTTGCTTATCCCACCGCCCCTTCGAGAGTGACGTTGAGCAGTTTTTGTGCTTCTACCGCGAACTCCATGGGTAATTCATTGAAGACTTCCTTACAGAAACCATTGACGATCATGGAAATGGCATTCTCTTCCGAGAGGCCGCGTTGCTGACAATAAAACAACTGGTCTTCACTGATCTTGGAGGTCGTTGCTTCGTGTTCGACCTTGGCGGTGGGATTACGCACTACCATATAAGGGAAGGTATGCGCGCCACATCGATCACTAAGCAGTAACGAATCACACTGTGTGTGATTGCGGGCATGTTCGGCTCGCGGCGTCATGCGCACCAGGCCGCGGTAGGTATTCTGGCCTTCGCCGGCGGAGATTCCTTTGGAGACGATAGTGCTGCGTGTGTTCTTACCCATGTGGATCATCTTGGTACCGGTATCAGCCTGTTGTTTGCCATTGGTGACCGCCACCGAATAGAATTCACCGACCGAATCATTGCCTCGCAGAATACAGCTCGGGTATTTCCAGGTGATGGCCGAGCCGGTCTCGACCTGGGTCCAGGAAATATGTGACCTGTCACCGCGGCACTCACCCCGTTTGGTGACGAAGTTATAAATACCGCCACGCCCCTGTGCATCGCCCGGATACCAATTCTGGACGGTGGAATACTTGATAGTCGCATCCTCCATCGCCACCAGTTCGACAATTGCCGCATGCAACTGGTTTTCATCGCGCATCGGTGCGGTACAGCCTTCCAGGTAACTGACATAGCTGCCTGCCTCGGCAATGATCAGCGTACGTTCAAACTGGCCGGTCTTGGCTTCGTTAATACGAAAATAGGTGGACAGTTCCATCGGGCAACGCACACCCTTGGGAACATAGACAAAGGTACCATCGGTGAAGACCGCTGAGTTCAGGCAGGCAAAGTAATTGTCGGCATGCGGCACAACGGAGCCAAGATGTTCCTGTATCAGTTCCGGGTAGTCGCGGATGGCTTCGGAAATGGAACAGAAAATAACGCCTACTTCGGCCAGCTCTTTTTTAAATGTGGTTGCCACCGATACGCTGTCGAAGACTGCATCCACCGCAATGCCGGCCAGGGCCTTTTGTTCCTCGAGGGGGATCCCCAGCTTTTGATAGGTTTCCAGCAATTGCGGATCAATTTCATCCAGGCTTTGCGGTCCGTCGCCTTTTTTCCTGGGCGCGGAATAATAGGATATAGCCTGGTAGTCAATTGGCGGATGCCGCAGCTGCGCCCATTGGGGATCCTCCATCGTTAGCCAGTGTTGGTAGGCTTTTAGCCGGCGTTCGAGCATCCATTCGGGTTCATTCTTTTTGGCCGAGATAAACCGAATAACCTCTTCGTCCAGTCCGGCAGGTACGGTGTCGGACTCAATTGAGGTCACGAAACCGTGTTTGTAGCCACGGTTGAGTAACTTGTTGACACTGTTTTGTGACGACGCCATAAGCCATACTCTCCATAGGGTATACTTGACTACTTTACTTGGTTATTTTAGGG
>CBDUOW010000352.1:0-2337 GCA_965368945.1 uncultured Gammaproteobacteria bacterium | reverse complement strand
CGGGGGCAACGCAGCGTGCAGTTGATCATGCAGAACCTGCAGCCGCGCTAGGCGGACAGGTCACGGCGAGACAGAAGAATTCACACACTTTCGACACTCTGGTGTATCATACGCCGTTTTGTAATCAGGTGATTTTTCAAGATGTTAGAAGTTAATGCGGTTCGTTCCACCATCAAGGACATGCAAGGGCGCGTGGAAGCCCTGAGGGGGTATCTTTGACTATGACGTCAAGCGCGAACGTCTTGATGAAGTGGTACGGGAACTGGAAGACCCGGACGTCTGGAACAAGCCTGAATTTGCCCAGGAACTTGGCCGTGAACGCGCCCGGCTGGAACAGGTCGTCAACCTGCTAGGCAGTCTCGATCAGCAACTGCTCGATGCCAATGAGCTGCTGGATCTGGCAGCGGAAGAAGATGACACGGCAACCCTGGCCGAAGTCGAGACCGATCTCGACGCCTTTGACAAAGATCTCGCCCAGCTGGAATTCCAGCGCATGTTCTCCGGTGAGATGGACGCCAATAATGCCTTCCTCGATATCCAGGCCGGTTCCGGCGGCACCGAAGCCCAGGACTGGGCCAACATGCTGTTACGCATGTACCTGCGTTGGGGAGAACAGAACGGCTTTGATACTGAATTGATCGAAGTCTCCGCCGGGGAAGTGGCCGGTATCAAGAGCGCGACCATCAAGTTAAGCGGCGATTATGCCTTTGGCTGGTTGCGTACTGAAACCGGCGTACATCGGCTGGTGCGCAAGTCGCCTTTCGATTCCGGTAATCGGCGCCATACTTCATTTGCCTCGGTGTTTGTTTCGCCCGAAGTGGACGAAAACATTGAAATCGAGATCAATCCCGCCGACTTGCGAATCGACACCTACCGGGCCAGTGGCGCGGGCGGCCAGCATGTCAACAAGACAGACTCGGCAGTGCGCTTGACGCACGAACCCTCAGGCATCGTGGTGCAGTGTCAAAGCGGCCGTTCGCAACACCAGAATAAAGACAACGCAATGAAACAGCTGAAAGCCAAGCTGTATGAAATGGAAGTCCAGAAGCAGAATGCCGAGAAGCAGGCTATGGAAGATACAAAAACCGATATCGGCTGGGGCAGTCAGATCCGGTCCTATGTGCTGGACCAGTCGCGCATCAAGGATCTGCGCACCAGTGTGGAAAGCAGTAATACCCAGGCGGTGCTGGATGGCGACATTAACCAGTTCATCGAAGCCAGTCTCAAGAGCGGCTTGTAATGTTCACAATGCAGTTCGGAATTAATAATTATGAGTAAAGAAAAGAATAAATCCCAACCGCCCGTCGATGAAAACAAGCTCATTGCCGAGCGTCGGCAGAAACTGACGGCATTGCGCGAAGAAGGCATTGCCTTTCCCAATGATTTTCGTCGCAATGTCATGGCCGGTGAATTGCACGCGGAATATGGCGAGAAAACCAAGGAAGAACTGGCAGCCAATCCGGTCCGCGTGCGGGTGGCGGGGCGCATGATGTTGCGCCGCGTCATGGGCAAGGCCAGCTTTGCCAGCCTGCAGGACATGTCCGGACGCATTCAACTTTATGTCGTACGTGATGACTTGCCCGAAGGCGTCTATAACCAGCAATTCAAGAAATGGGACCTGGGTGACATCATTGCCGGGGAAGGCATCATGTATAAAACCGACAAGGGTGAATTGTCAGTGAAAGTCGAGTCACTGCGTCTTCTCACCAAAGCCCTGCGACCCTTGCCGGAAAAATTCCAGGGCCTCAGCGATCAGGAAACCCGTTATCGCCAGCGTTATCTGGATCTGATCATGAACGAAGCGTCGCGGGAGACGTTTCGAACCCGTACTCGCATCATCAATTATATTCGCCTGTTTCTGACCGAGCGGGATTTCTTTGAAGTGGAAACACCCATGATGCAGGCTATTCCCGGTGGCGCCGCCGCACGGCCGTTTTCCACCTATCACAATGCACTGGATATGGATCTGTATCTGCGTATTGCGCCGGAGTTATATCTAAAGCGTCTGGTGGTTGGCGGTTTCGAACGGGTGTTCGAAATTAATCGCAATTTCCGCAACGAAGGTCTGTCCACCCGACATAACCCGGAATTCACCATGCTGGAATTTTATCAGGCCTATGCTGACTATAACGACCTGATGGACCTGACTGAAGAAATGTTACGGGAAGTGGCGGAAAGAATTATCGGCACTACCACGATTACCTATCAGGGCGAAGAGTATCACTTTGCCAAACCATTCACCCGCATGACCGTAAAAGAATCTATTCTGCACTTCAATCCGGATGTGACCGCAGCCGATCTGGATGATTTGCAAAAAGCGCGGGCCATTGCCGAGGG